>CALIZH010000312.1 GCA_938028585.1 uncultured Actinomyces sp.
CGCTGGTACGCCCGTGCTCGTCGACGAGGATGTAGCCGCGGCTGGTCTCGATGCCTGCGGCTTCTGCGAAGGCGGTGTCGGGGCGAACTCCGGTCGACAAGACGATGACGTCGGCGCTCAGCACGGTGCCGTCGGAGAGGGTCACGACATCGTTGTTGTCAGCGTGGGCGATGGCCTGGGCGGCGACGCCCGCGTGCACCCGGATGCCCAGGTTACGCAGCTCTTGGGTGACCAGCGTTGCCATCTCGACCTCGAGCGGCGGCAGGACGTGCTCGGCGAGCTCGACGAGGTGGGTTTCGAAGCCTCGCTGAGCGAGCGCTTCGGTGGCCTCGATGCCGATGAACCCAGCGCCGAGGACGACGGCTCGCGTTCCCGAGGCCTCGCGCAGGGCGAGCGCATCGTCGACCGTGCGCAGCGTGTGCACGCGCGGGGAGTCGAGGCCGTCGATCGGGGGCCGACTGGCAAGTGCCCCGGGGGAAAGGATCAGGTGGTCGTAGGTGAGCGTGTAGGCCTCGCCGGTCTCCGTGTCGGTGACCTGGACGCTGTGGGCACTGGGATTGATCGCGGTGACCTCGGAGTTGATGCGCACGTCGAGGTTGAGGGCCGCTTTGAGGGTGTGCGGGGTGTGGAGGAGGAGCTTGGCGGGGTCTTCGATTTCGCCGCCGACGTAGTACGGGAGTCCGCAGTTCGCGAAGGACACGTACTTGCTGCGCTCGAACACGATGATCTCGGCGCCCTCATCGCGCCTGCGTAGGCGGGCCGCCGCGCTCATGCCACCCGCGACTCCTCCGACGACTACTACTCGCATGTACGGCTCACTTTCTGGCTCAAGGGCTGGTCTTCTTCGACGGTTCTGAGGATACCCCCACGTGTTTGGATTAGCGCCCCTGAGCCAGCCTCGCTTGCTCTACCTTTAAGCCGAATGACACTGCGGACACATAGGTCAGAACAACGAGTGCACGTCACGAACAAGGTGAACGAACACGGTGAGCCCCGGACTCTAACAAGTCCGGGCATAACCGGCTCTTCATAATTGAGGGTGTAGTTCATCTCAGCCCAGGGGCTTTTATTTTAGGCTCAGTCCTCGGAAGACTTACTGTATTTTGCCTCGACGCACCCGACGCCCACTCTTCGTCTGCCCAACAACATACTTCGTCTTACACAAGTCATAAAACTGGGCATAAATATCGCGCGAAGAGCCATACATCCCGACCACACTCATCACGTCCAGGCCGTCTTCTTCTGCCCAGTGTCCGTGATCGTCACGGTACAGCACCTGCGCCATAAGAATCGTCGCATCGAACTGGTAGGGGTCAAAGCTGCAAGTACGCTTACCCATCTCAGTGCTGCCAATGCGCAAGAACCCGTTCTTCATGTTCTCCTCCACATGGGCAAACGTGATGGACGGGTAGGTGAAAGTGCGTTCCTTCCACCGCCAATTACGCCACCGCACGTGGTCCTCACGCAGTTCGAGGTAGAAGGCGTAGCAGTGGTTCAGCGGGATAGCACCCAGCAGACCAAGAGACACCATGCCAAAAATGAGACCAGAAATCGCAACGGTAAAATCCTCTGAACCAGGCTGCACATCCCCAAGACCAAGAGACAACCAAATTAGCGGCATGCCGACAAACCCGAGAATAGTCACAAGCCAGAAGAAGATATATGCCAGGATGGGCCTTTTCTGCCTCTTGTTTAGGGTGGGTTTGCCGAGCTTAATGCGGTAGCCCGGTATCAGGGCGACGATGAGTCCTCCGAGGAGTCCGTCTTCAACAGCGCTCATTAATGTTTCCCTGCAGCTATCTTATGAGAACCGTCCAATGCTTCCCCAGCCTTCAATACTGGAGGAGTACCAGCTAGCATAGCCGGCTGACTCTTATAGATATCATACGCATCTTTCAGATGATATTTCTTATTTACATGGTTTGTCACAGACTTCTGAGCCTCCTTGTCAAAATATTCCTTGAAACTATCAGCACGAGACGAGCTGTTCAAATATGTCCCAACCGTGTACGGACGAGCGCCCATCTGTTTCAATGTACTCGGATCGCCAGCATTACCAGCGGGAGGCTGATATTTCTTGATCTTAGTGGCTGTTGTCGTTAGGCGGTTCTTCATAATTGAGGGTGTGGGGGTGGTATGCGGGGTTCGGCGTGTCGTGGCCGG
>CALIZH010000313.1 GCA_938028585.1 uncultured Actinomyces sp.
CGCACTGGACCCAGGCGGAGGGGTGAAAGCGTGTGGGATCGGGGCAGGCTGCGAGGATGCCCGCGTTGGTGGGGACGATCTGGTCTCCCTGTTGGACGGCGAGGCCGAGTGCCAGAAGGTCGGCGACGGACGTGCTGCGTCCGCGCAGCTTGGAAAGGACCTCCAGATCCAGATCCTCAAATGCGGCGCGTGGCTCGGGCAGGCCTTCGAAGGCGATGCCGCGGGCATTGCGCTCCAGCTCGGCAACGAGTGCCGGGTCTGCTTGCCGTGTGGTGGAACCGAGGCGTACGTAGACGCCGGCTTCCGGTCCTAGACGGGTGATGTGGTGAGGGCGACGAGTGCTGAGCGGCACGTCGACGATGAGGACCGTCTTGTCTCTCAGTGTCACTAGGTCGATGGCCGGTACCAGCTGGGGCGAAATTCGGTCGTCGATGAGGCTGGCGATGCGTTCCTCCTCGGCAAGCGGGTCATCGACGCCGACGACCGTGCCGTCGTCTGTGACTCCGACGACGAGCCGCCCACCCGCCGAGTTCGCAAAGGCAACGATCGTCCGCAGCGGACCGTCGGGCGACGACAGATCGCGTTTGACCTCGAGGGTCTTACTCTCGTGGTCTGCAAGGCGCCCATCTGCTCCGAGCGAAAAATATTCTCTCATGCCGGAGCTTCTTCTGCTGTCGAGGACGAAGTGCCCAGCAATACCTCCGGATCATGTCCGAGTGCTTGGCACATTGAAGTGAAATGCTCACTGTCCACATGGTCCATAAACGTGAACAGTGCATGCAGAAAAGGCACTGACTCACTCGGTTCAAGCGGCTTCGTCGGGTCTGCCTCCTCTAGGTGCGAGTTTGCGTGAGCGTACCGCACAACCATCGTGCGCACCGAGTCATCCAGTCCTGGACGCGCATCAAGGGCGGCACGTACGGAGTTGTGCAGTTTTCCCATGTTTGCGGGTGTGCGGAAACTCAAAAAGCCTTCCAACAGCTTACGGGCCGTGTTGGGCACCAGGGCGGCTGCTTCCATCTGGGCTATCGAGTCGAGGTCTCTGTCAGATTCTTTAAGAGTAGTTGCGACCTGGTCGAAGAGGAAATGGTACTGAGAACGCAGCTTCTTCCGTCGATCATCGTCGAGTTCCCAAACCTCGAATACAGGCCTACGTCGACCATGGTCGTCTACGTGAGCGCAAATCCGATAAGCCTTGTACCCTCCCTCACGTCGGCTCTTTGGTACGGCTTCCATCTGGATGAGCCACTGACGGAAGAACTCAAAGTTGTGGGTTAAAACAAAAACCTGGCTGGCATAGGTGTTGACGACTAGCTCCGACCATATGTGAGCGGAGGCACCGAAAAGAATGCCTTGATCGAGGCTGGAGACCGGGTCGTCGATGACGACGATCGGAGGATCCCCCGCGATCTTGTCCTTTCTGACACTCGAGAGGAAGTACAACAGGGCAATGGCGGTCTGTTCCCCCTCACTGAGATGGGTGGCGGGCGCTCCGGCTCGTTTGATGGCGTAGTGCTTCGCTCCGTGGGCACTAAAAGTCAGTTCATTGCGACCCAAGAGGCCAGTCAGGCCCTTGGTGAGTTCCTCGGCTCCTGGGACGGGGTCGCCATCCACGTTTTCCAGAGTGGTAATCTGCCGCTCGAGGTCCTCCACCGTGTCCTTTTGGTGATTTATCTCCACCCTCTGCAGCTTAAGGTTTTCTTTGAGTTGTTTATATTCATCTAAGAAGCTCCTCGCGTGGTAGTGTTTAACGCGTTCGGCTGCCTCGATCGCCTCGGCATCATGGTGGTCGATCCTTGCCTGATGCATGCCGACAATCGAATTGAGAGCAGAAACGCTCGGAGCTGTCAGAACGAGGTTCGAACTGAGGGCTGGAATACTAAAGGGATTCTCTCTCTTCTCTTTCAAGGCTGACACAATGCAGTGGATTGTGTCGGCGTAGACCTTGTGTTCTGCCTCATAGGTTTCTCGGGAGCTCAGCAGTTTCTCATGCAAGTCCTCATATATCTCAGATCGGGCGGGAAATGCGTCCAGGTAACCCTTTGACGTTGCCTCCGAGTTTTGTAGGCGGAATATGAGGTTGTCGATGCCGTTCTGGAGCTTTTTGAACGACTCGTCGAAATGCGCGTTAAGGGCTTTGAGTCGATCGGAGGTAAGTTCCTGACCGCAGAACAGACACTTTTCCAAGTGGTTGTGAAGAATGATGCCTTCCTGAACCCACTTGGACCGGTCTGAGTGTCCCACCAGTTCTCCGATGAGCATGTTGCTCAAGATGTTTGCCGATAGTAGTGCACGTGCGTCTTCAAGAACCTCCTGTTCCAGCAAAGTTCCCCGAGGTTGGAGGGGAACTGGCCGCATCGCATGACCTGTTGCAATTTTACGATCAACAAGCAGATTCGTTGTATCGGCCGCCAAGACTGTCGGGTCGCTATCGAAACTGTCGAGAAGTCTCTTGACATTTCTCCGGTCGTAACTGCGCGGGTTGAAGCCGGGTGCGCCAGAAAGGTCAGTTGTGACCTGCCTTGCTATATCACTAGATCGGTTATTTATGGTATTATTTGTTGTTGTCCAAGTGGTGTTCGCGGTAGCGAGTTTCTGTCGTGCCTCATCAAGTTGAGGGCGTAGCTCTTCGAGCTTTTCTGCAGCGTCTGCGAGTTTTTTACCTATAGTCAGGAGTGCCTCAGGAGATGGCCCGTTTGGTTCCTCAAACCGAAGGCTTCTGTGAACGAAATCTTTATTGAATACTCGCACTCGACTCCAAAATTCACGATCGTCCAAGCCGATTTGGAAAAAAGAGTTCCCTGCATCGTGGGTCGCAAGCAGCTGCAAGCCGGCACTGGCCTCGTCATTGCCATCGCCGCGGGACTCGGATTCGGCAGTTGCGTTCGCAGCACAGCCTGCCAGGAGGCTCGCGAAGGTGCTCTTGCCGCTTCCATTCTGGCCGTAAATGAGATTGACCCGGGCGAACTCAACGCCACCGTCTGGCTGCCAGTACTGGAAGATACGGTAGTTCTTGATCCTCTCGACTTTGCGGATCAAAGTTTTAGTCATTTGAAGCCATCCTCGGAGGTGAGCTGGTTGGTCGGCCAGGTCCAGGTCTGGACGTCGCGTCGTTTCTTCTCGATGGCGGGGATCTTCTGGAGCGCTTGACCGAAGCGGAGGTAGTTGACCAAGACGCCGTCATCAAGATCGATAGACAGTCGACGAGATGCGTGGGGGAACAGAGTATCCCTTTCGTAGTCCTCGCACTCGGTCAGCGCCTTGCGGTAGGCGTCAGCGCGCTTCTGGTCGGCGGCCGTCTTGGATCGCTCCAGGTGGCCGATCTCAGTGCGCAGCTTTGCCTGGAACTCACGCAGATAGTCGCCGAGCACCGTGTTCAGCGTGTCCGGCGTATAACGGTGAAGGTAGATCAGAGCTTGGAAGGAGGCCTTATTGTCGGGTCGGGAGGAGACCATCCAGTAGATCGGCCGGTTGGAGTAACGACGGCAATGGTCTCTATAGAAGTCCTTCACAAAGTACTGTCGCAGCGACTTACCCAATGAGTCTTCAATCAGACGCAGGTTTGCCTCAAGGTGCTCCTTGCCGAAAGCGGCTGCGAGGAAGGAGCGGAATCGAGTGACAATGTCGTCTGCAAACCATTCGCCGGATGTGATGGGGATGACTCCGTCCTTATCGGGGGTGAAACTCGGTCGTGGAACCATGTCGAGAAAGTCCTGAATGGTGTCGCCCTGATCGGCGAGCACGAGGCCAGGAGTGTCAAGGCTGTAACGGCCGAACAGACAGCCGACGCCGTAGGAGATGAGATCGCGGACGGCATCCGCCGTGAAGAGGCGGCGATACTCCTCGTCCGTGCGCGTGGCGCCCTTGTTGGGTACGTAGCGGAAGTAGGGGTTGGAGGTCAGCGAGACCCGGCTCAGCGGAACTTCAATGGGAACCTCATCCCGAAGGCCGTAGACCTCAGCCCAATAGCGGTTGTTTTCGGTCTCAAGCTCCTGGGCCTCATGCGCAGCGCTGAGAGAGTCCTGCCACCAGCGCTCCAGTGCGTCTGCTAACGAGCCTCCCAGGTGAGCATGCTTGACGAGCGGGTTGAACTTGAAGTCCCATGAGGTCTCGTAGGTGTTCCAGTCGTTTCGGAACTCTTGGACAAGCTGTTTCGCAGTCGACAGCAAACTGTCATTACACTGTTGGTCGATGATTGGTAGTTGAGAAATCTGGCCCACTTCGTAGTTTAGAGTGGGTGCAAGAACCGTCAACATTCGTTCTGCGATTTGTGAGTTACAGAACGACAAGAGAGCGAGCCTCGTATCTTCGATATTGGAAAACACTGAGGTGCCGGCGACGTCGAACACAAAACCTTGTGGATATAGTCGGAATGCGGGCGTGCCGCTGCTAATTTTTGACCATGAAACCGAAGTGTTGAAATAGGCCTCCATGTTCTTCGCTACCCACTCGTAATTGCCATTTAAGTATGGGTACTTGTTGATGATTGTATTTCGAATTTCCAGTCCGTCGGCAAACCAATTGACGATGAGGGTCTGATTTCCGTACCATTTTCTGAATTCTCCTCCTTTGTTGTAAGGGAACCAGGTGAGTTGCGACGAGTTTGCGTTGTCTCTGGTGTACCCGATGCCGATTGACGAAATAGGCGCCTCCCACCATGACCGAGTAAACCGTGCATTGTTAGTTGTCGCCAGGCCCTGCTTTGGAGCGGCGACCTCGCCAAGTGGCTTGCCCTCGGTGAAGGCGCGCGTCATGGCTGGCGACAGCCAGTAGGCGAGTCGTGCTCCAGGGAGCGCAAGCAGTGTGTGAGGGCGAGCGGAGAACCGAAGGTCGGAAGCGCCTGTCAGGGCGTCCCTGAGCAGGTGCTCCTTCTCGGCCTCGGAGTTGCCGGGTACTGCCCGGACATACTCGCAGACCTCGCCAGTGCTGCGCGCGTGCTCCAGAACGAAGGCCGTCGTGGAGACAACTTCCCCGCCGATCGAGTCGAAGGCCCGTTCGCCCAGATGCAGCATGGTCGTTGGTGGGGCGTCACGCAGGATGTGACGGCGCAGCTTCTCAAAGGAGCCGAGGAACATCCATGCCTGCATGGTGATCATGGCGACCAGGCCGTGCTCGGCGTCGGCAAGCTGCAGGCACCGCTCGATGAAGGCTGCGAACAGGTCGGATTTCGCCTGTGGGTGGTGCTTCTTCAGCCAGGTGGACAGCATCGATCCCATGTTTCTGCTGCCCATGTACGGTGGGTTCGTCGCCACCACCGCGTAGGACCGGGTCAGGTACTCCGCCTGCACCACTACCTGCTCAGCGCGAGAGTTCAGACCCGAGACGTCCAGGGTGTCAGTCATGATCGAGGTTAATCGCTCTTTTGCGCCGAGCAGCGCTGCGGCGTCCGGGGCGATGAGGGAGCCCAGCACATCGGCGTGAATGAAACTCTGCCAGAAGTACCGGTCTGCCTGAGTAACGGCTTCGGTGCCAGCAAGTTGGTCGAGTTCCGTTGCATTGAACTCCACTGGCTCGATGACCTGGATGTTTGGTAGCACGGGGTCGCGTAGGAAGCGACGCTGACGTGCCCGAGCCTTCATCATCAGTGCGAAGGCGGCCAGTGCTGCGGCGCGTGGGTCGATCTCCGTGCCGAATACGTTGTGCGTGAGAATCTGTGTGGGAATCTCTGAGGGTGCGTAGCCCTCTTCCTCATAGATGGCGTAGAGAAGATCGAAGGCGTAGGTAAGCATGTGACCTGAGCCGCAGCACGGGTCCATGACCGTCAGTTGCTCCGGCTCCGTGATCCGGAGGAAGTCGGTCTCGCTACTGGAGGGCTCGACGTAGTAGTCCATCTTCTCGATCAGACGAGAGGTCGGATGGTTCAGCATCCACAGGCGGCCGACCGAGTTCTCCACCAGATAGCGCACGATCCAGTCCGGGGTGAACAACTGTGTCGCCGCTGGAATCTCAGCCGCGCCGGCTTTCTGGTTCTTTCGGAAGCCGGCGAAGACCTCGGCCTTACGCTCAGCGATGTAGAACTGGTACAGCCAGCCAATGACCTCCACGTCCCGGCACATCTCTGCGGTCAGCGCTCTGACTGCCTGCGCGCGCACAGAGCTGTCGGCCAGCATGTCCGCGGGCATGAGCAAGGTGGTGTAGTCACCGTCGGGGGCGAACATGAACGGCATCATCCGGTTCCAGGCGGCGCAGTATGCGCGCAGGAGCAGCCCATAGGCCTCCTCTTGCGGAGCTGGACTCGTGATCGTGCCGTTCAGTAGGCCGGTGATGCGCTCAGTCGGGCTGAAGACCTGCTGATCGAACTCGCCCCTCTTGGCGGCGGCAAGCACCGCCGGCTGGCCCACTGTTGCCCCGCCGTCCGGGGAAACCAACGCTGGGGACGTGTAGCCGTTGGCATCCATGAACCGTAGCGCAACAATCCGGTTGAACCAGACATAGGCCTGTTCCTCCACGACCCGCCGTCGGCCGGCCGCGTCACCGCCGTGATGGCGGATGCGCTTCTCCAGTGCCTTGATCGCACTCGGGAACTCCTCGCGCGCCGTCGATGCCGGGGAGAGTACTGCCGTGAGGCGAGCCTCAACCTCCGCCATGAGCTGGGACCGGGCTGAGGCGGCGAAGGCCTCCAAGGTCCGGGTATCAATCACAGGGACACCTGCTTTCCAGAGTCGACCGCTTGGAGGAGGATGCCCCGCAACTCATCGATGTAGGCATCAACATCGGCGGGGGTGCGCAGCATGCGCTTACGCGGATGGGGCAACTGCCTGAGCGGAACCACTATCGGTGCAGGGGGAGTTGGTGTGCTGGTCTCGGCATTGTTCTCCGCTGTGCGGCGGTCTGCCTCCAGAGCCGCTAGCAGCTCGTCATAGCTCTCCTCGTCAAACTCACGGGCGAGCTGGCGAATCACTGGCACCGAGACAGCCTCAACCACCTGCTGCGTGGCCACGTCAATTCTGCGGTTAACCTTCGTGTGAGTGGCGTCGGTGGCATGTTCCCAGGCGGCACTGCGGCGCAGATCGTTCGCGCGCTCGCCGATGAGATCGGATGCCTCAGCCCGCTCGTCTGCCAGGATCCGGTCCGTGGCGGCGCGCAGCTCGCCGGCGGCGTCCTTCAGATGCCTCATCCGCTGCCCTCGGAAGATGTTCTGATCGGCCAGTAGTGACTCGACCCTGCTCGCCTCATCCGTCTTCAGATAGCGGAGAGTGTCCTTGCGCTCAGACAGCAGGCGTACGGCGTCGTCGTAGATCGTCTTCTGACTGCCGGCCAGGAACTGGCTGACGGAATCGATCACATCCTGCTTCGCGTCCAACAGATCGTCGGTGTGGGCGGAGAACTGGTCCAGATACCACTCGGATTCGCGCCCCATCACCTCCCGGATCAGCGTCAACGGTGCATTCAGTGCAGCCAGGAAGGGGTAAATGTTGACGAAGGTGTCCTGTTGTTGTTTCAGCGTCCGATACTCATCCTCGAACCGTGTCCTCACGTCGTCGGCCAGCTCCAAAGGATCATTCGGAAGCTGACCAGTGGCGAAAAACTCCCGGGCAAAGTTTCGCAGTCCACTGACCCGGGCAGCGTCGAAGCTGCGCTGCGGGGCCACCGCGATCGCCTCGTGCTTCTTCTTACCGACGGGCAGCACGGCGGGAAGCTCCGTACGCTTCACAGTGCTCCCATCGAGCGTCATGGACACCCGTGAGGTAGCGGCCAAGCGTGCGAGGGCACACAGGATACTCGGCAAGGTCCACCCATAGGGCTTGCCCTCGAAGTAGGAGACGACCTGCTTGACGGTGGTCCTCACACCCAGCGCGCGCTGGGAGGACAGCCAGGTGTGGATCTCCTCGGCCAGAGGCTGAAGCGTATCCGTACTCCGGTCCAGCAGAGCCGGATCATCGCTCGCCACCCGGGCGATGTCCGACTCCGAGTACTGGATGGAACCGAGCAACGACAGATACGGGTAGGTGCGAGTGATCAGCTGTTCCATGCCCTCTTGCACGCGCTGCACCGGATCCGCGGCGGACGTAGCAATCGACGCGCCACCGATGATCAGCTCGGAGTCGCTGATGGCCTGCTTGACGCGTGCGGTCAGCTCCTTGCGTCGTTTGCTGTTCTGCCGCTTCTTGGAATCGAGAATATGGCTCTGAGAATCGGTCAGAGACGAGCCCGCACGCAGCCGGACGTACTTATCCGTCTGAACATGCAACCGCAGATCCTGATACATCCGAGCATCGTCTGCCAGCACCACCCTGAGCTCGTCACGTCCCATGGACTGGGCCACAATGACCTCACGAGACAAGCCCAGGGCGGAGGAGATGTAGTGCACCGCCAGCGGTTGCGCCCGGCTGTAGGGGATCTCATCCAGCAGCATCTGGTACTTGAAGGCCCCACCAGTCACTGAATGGCGTACCGACGTACCCCGGACCACGTCTTGAGTGATGACGGAGGCCAAGAGCTTGGATATCTCCGTGGAGTCGACGTCGGTGCTCTTGATCTCGTTCTCGATGTCCTGTTCCTCATTGGTCAGGTACTCGTAGACCGAGCCATTGCGCTGGACGTAGGTCTGTTGCTCCAGGAGGTCGAGTGCCTGGGAAACCTGCCGGTTCAGCTCGGTGAGGTCCTGGCCGAAACGGTTGTACAGGAGCACGGTCAGGTTGCGTGGGGTGGCGGAGAAGTCACCCACATACTTCACCAGGAACAGTGCCTTGAGCAGTCGGACCGCCACGTCCCGCACCGGCCCCTCCGGAAGCTGCGCCTCTGCCGTCGCAATATTGCGAGTAGCGGCTGACTTCACCGCCTGCCGGATTCCGGTAAACATGGCGTCAAAGGACACGACTGCGCCGACCGTGGACTCCTTCAAGTGTGTGGCGACATCCTGTACCACCCCCAGCATCGAGCGCTCACCCACCGAGGCGTGCCGGCCCTCGAACACGTTGTGCTCAGACAGCCCCACCAAGGCCGCCTGGAAGAAGGGGAACTGGTAGGGCACGAACGGGTAGACCTGTGTGAACCTGTCCCGAGTGTCGTAGTTGCGGTACGTCTTGGAGCCATCGACGAAATCGAACAGGGCGCGGAAACTCGTGTGGAACTCGTCGTACAGCGGATCGAGAGCGGCTTCGGCGTCGGCGTTCTTACTGAGCAGACGCTTCTTGACCACCTCCTCCACGTCGTGGCTCGTCAGCTTCATGCGTGTGGCGAAGCGGGCCTGGATCTTGGAGAAGTCGTTGCCCTGGGTCCTAGTCCGATCCCCGATGACGCTATCCATGTCCTCCTGGCTGGTGACACACACCCATGCGCGTCCGTTGCAGCGCGTGCTCAGCGTCTCCACGATCGTCTGCAGGTTCAGCATGAGCTTGGTATTGGAGCCGATGAACTGGCCGACCTCGTCCACCATGAACAACAGGCGATGACCCTCGGGCTGAGCCTCCAGCCACTGGGCGACCTCATCGGCGAAGTCCTCAATGGACAGGGAGTACTGCTCCTCATAGCGGGACAGGATGCTCTCGGAAGCCGGCTCGCCGGTCACGTGTGAGAACGCCCTTGTGACGTTGTGCTCCTGGAGAATCCCTTCTTCACGGCCCTGTTCCCACGGGACGCCGGCGATCTGGGAGAATACCTGCTGGAAATCCTCGAGCAGACCGCGCCGATCCAGATCTCGTTCGAAGCGGGCCACCGACGGCTCGCCCGCGTAGTAGCCCCGTGCCTCGTTGAAGACCTTGACGAACACCTGCAGGAGGGCGTCGGTCTGGTTCTTGTCGATCAGGGGAGCCTTCTGATCGATGTTGAACAGCAGGGAGGTGGCCGGGATGTGCTCTACCTGAGTGAGCTTGCCGCGCAGGAAGGCATCCTTCTCTGCCTCGGCCTTCTTCTTGAAAGCGTCCGCTGCATCCTTCCTGGCGCTGAGCCGTCCGGGCACATCACCCAGCAGGAAGGCGAGCATCTTGAGCAGGTGCGACTTACCGGAACCGAAGAAACCGGAGATCCACACACCGTTGCCGCCGTTGTAGACGGGATCAGTGTAGATCTCCAACAGCTCTGACAGGGCCGCCGCTGTCTCGCCGGTGAGGACGTACTCATCAATCTCGGTGGCGAGATGCTTGGCGTCGTCGGCCTTGATGACTCCCTCGATGGCGCGGGAGACGTCCTTGGCGAAGAGATCACCAATCATCATCTGGCTCATGCGGGCTCCTGTTCCAGAATGTTCTTGGCACGGTAGTACTGGTCATCCGTCAAGAGGTTGAACAGCACCAGAGATGACCCCAGTGACGCCGTCTGCGAGTACTCGCCGGGAAAAAGCATGAGCACAGGGAAGTCAGGGACGGCAACTTGCAGGTTGTTCAGAACGTTGTGTGAGCGGATAAAAGGGAACACTCGCCCGATTCCGGTCAGCACGAGCAGGTCGACGCCAGCCTCGGCCTCGATACGACGCTCGATAGCGGGGACAATGTGCTGCTCCGGATCAAGCATGCGCTGCAAGTCCCGGCGGAAGGCGGAGCGGCTGCGGGTGGGTTCGATCTGCTCCAGGCGTTCCAGCATGTTGCCGCCGCGCCCTTCCAGCAGCTCAACGGCCAGCTCAAAGAGATCCACCACGAGGACACTCAGACCGCGTGTGGTACGCAGCCTGTCAACGATGCGGCTGTTTGCCGCCTGCACCTCAAGCTCCTGCTCGGGCGGGTAGGGCCAGATGAAGAACGGCACCTCGTTGCCCAGCCCCTCCATGCGCAGGAACCGGTCAGACGAGAGCACAGCGAGCACATGCTGCTCAACAGAAGCGATGTCATCGTCACTCACAGGCCGCCTCCTATAGGGAAGAAACGTCGATCGCTGGGCGTGCGCGCATCCAGGAGCGCCGACACCTCCGGCGACAGCAGCGGGGAGACGATCGTGGCGTCATCGGCGAGCATGCCGCTCTGGCGCAACGCCAGAAACAGGTTGGTGCGCAGTTTGTTACGAGTTGAGGGTTTGGTCTCCTCCAACTCCGCGTGCCACAGGGCCTTGGAGTCCCAGAATCGCTCGAAGTCGGCAGGAACCAGCTGCGAGACCCCCAGCAGGAAGTGGTCGCGCACCACATCCTGAGCGAACTCCGCCACGAACGCATAATGCCGGCACATCGCCGCCCACATCAGATGCAGACGTTCCGGCCCTGGAGCGGTGACCAGATAGGCTATTTCGGTATCGCTGAGCACAGACAACCGCTGTATGAGCTCGCGGGTGAGCCTGACCGCCGTCGAGCGGGTACGTGCATGCAGCAGGTTGTCGGCATCCAACGCCTTGCGGACTGCCGCCCAGTCACGCAGTTCCAGATACAGGGGAGCGGCGACCATGGCCTCCGTCGCCAGGAGGCCGCCCAACGCGAAGGACAGCCGGTACGGCTCAGAGGTCGTCACTACGGCGCTGAGATCGCCGGTCACTACAACACCACCCGCTTCGCACTTCCTGATCGCGTGCTTCACTGCCGCTGAACAATGGGGCAACCCTAGCCGATCTGGACGGAGCCATTGGAACGCACCACATCGACCGGCCTCGGTATGTCACTTCCCCTGAACGCAGCGGTGGGGATGAGCCCGGTTGCCACAACACCGACTGGTCCGCCGCGCCCTGGCCGGTAGCATGAGCCCCGAGATGACGAATACGCCCATCACACCAGCAGCCGCGACCGCGGCGACCACCTCTCCGGCCACTGTCGACTCCGCTTCCGTCGCGGACCCCGCCGGTGCTGTCACCTCCGCCGAACCGGCGGACGTTACGCGCACCCTCACCCTGCCTGAGGACGTCGCCCCGGTGACCCTCCTGGGCGCCCGGGACGAGGTCCTGCGCGCCATCGAGAAGGGCTTCACCGACGTCGACATCCATGTGCGCGGCACCGCCGTCACCGTCTCCGGCCCCGCCGCCCGCGTCGACACCGTCGTCGTCCTGCTCTCCGAGCTCATCGACGTCGCCCGCACCGGCACGCCCCTGACCGCGGATGCCGTTGAGCGCGCCGTCGGCCTGCTGGAGACCTCCACCCGCCCCACCGAGGTCCTCACCGACGACATCCTCACCTCCCACGGCCGCACCATCCGCCCCAAGTCGCTCGGCCAGAAGGCCTACACCGACGCCATCGAGGAATCCACCATCACCTTCGGCATCGGCCCCGCCGGCACCGGCAAGACCTACCTGGCCATGGCCAAGGCCGTCGACGCCCTGGCCCGCAAGCGCGTCTCGCGCATCATCCTCACCCGCCCCGCCGTCGAGGCCGGCGAGAACCTCGGCTTCCTGCCCGGCAGCCTCACCGACAAGATCGACCCCTACCTGCGCCCCCTCTACGACGCCCTCGGCGACATGCTCGACCCCGAGGCCCTGCCCAAGCTCATGGCCGCCGGCACCATCGAGGTCGCACCCCTGGCCTATATGCGCGGACGCACCCTCAACGATTCCTTCATCATCTTGGACGAGGCCCAAAACACCACGGTCGGACAGATGAAGATGTTCCTCACGCGCCTGGGTTTTGGCTCCAAGGTCGTCGTGACCGGCGACGCCTCGCAGGTCGACTTGCCGGGCAGTCAGACCTCGGGCCTGTCTGTCGTCGAAAACATCCTCGGCGACATCGACGACATTGAGTTCTGTCACCTGACCAGCGCCGACGTCGTGCGCCACGAGCTGGTCGGCGCAATCATTGATGCCTACCAGCGCTTTGACGATCGAAACGCCGCGCGTCGCGCACGCACGCGCAGTCACAACACCGCACGCAGGGAGTACACGTCATGACCGAGGTCATCAACGAGACCGA
>CALIZH010000314.1 GCA_938028585.1 uncultured Actinomyces sp.
GGTTAACACTGAGCGTTGGGTGCTGAGCGTTGACTATTGAACGCTAGCGCCAGGGACAATATCGCTTATCGTCCGGGCCAGGACTGCATCTTGTTGAGCATCTCAACCTTGTAACGGTCCCAGAGTTTTCCACCCCACTTGACCGCAATGGTCAGAAGGCATGCGCTCCACACAAGTGAGAATACGAAGGCTCCAATGAATGCGATTGTGTGACCGGTGGTGAAATACAGAGCTAACCACCCGGGAAGTGCGCCGAGAAGCCCGCCGAGTGTTGAAGCCGAGATAGCCCACATCGCAACCATGCCCGATCCAGTTCCACGGGTACTTAGGGGAGAGGTTCCTGGCTGTTGGACTTGATAGACCCAGCGGCTTCCGATGATCATTGCCGTTGAAGAAGAAGCGGCCAAAAGAAGTATGCACAGGCCCAAAACCCAGGCGGTGTCAGCAAGAGTATTACCCAAAATGGTGCTCGCAATGCTAACTGCGATGAGGATCACCGGAGTGATCACCGCCAAGGAGCCAAGTAGGCGTCCCAAGCGATCTTGAGCGCCACGAACTCCACAGGCGATGGGGACCCACGCTGCAGTGGAGTCATATTGCATATTTGCCCCGATTGTCGTCCCGATGAGCAAAGGAGCAAGGTACAGGAAGAAATTGAAGGAGAAGGGCACCTCACTGCGGCTCTCGCTGTCCATCAGGAAACTCATGAGAACTGCCATGAAGGGGAAGAAAATGCTGGACACAAGAGAGGTTGACAGGCGCGAATCGTGAAGCCAGTAGTACACGGTCTTCGTTGCCATAGAAGCACTCTGAGGTGAGAAACCAAGTGCTTCCCAGCGCTGCACGTACTTGAGTCCCAGTGCACGTGAATCCTGACGCTGCTGTTCACGTTCTTTGGACGCACGCTCTTCATCAACGTGATAGCGTCCCTCTTTGATTGCCTGCTGAGCTTGCGCAGATACGGGACGCGATACCCCGTGCATGGCTGGTCCTAAAACCTTTAGCCATAGGAACCAGGCCGCGCCGGCAGTGACGGCAGCAATCACGAAACGGATCCCGGCCATCAGGTAGTCACTCTCGCTCAGAGATGCAACTACTCCAAAGAAGGAACCAAAAGGCGTTGTGTAAACGACTGGAAGCGCTGCCAGCACCGTGTCATATGAGAAATGCTCGGCAATGAGTTGGAACCAGATCCCCATCGGTGCAAAGACAGAAATGAACACCATGGTCCCGATGAAGCCCGCTAAGTTCTTTCGCGTCGAATCTTTTTGAATCTGGTTTCCCGCCCACGTCGTGATTGCCTTTGCCCAGACGATTGCGGTCAGAAGTGTGAATACCCCAGCGAGGAGTGATCCTGCAGCCAGGGCCCATTGCCCGCGGAAGAGATAAAACCAGGCGGGAAGAATGATGAAGAGTCCAGAGAAAATTGCGCCGATGCTCACGCATGAAGCGGCAATAAGTGCGCGTGCGAGCTGATGCGTAGGCGCAACAAAGGGAGAAAGTCGGCGCGGCTCAAGAGAGTTATCCATCGATGCCATGATCACCGGGCAGATGATCCAGCCCACGAAAATCACAGGTCCGGGCAGCATGACGAATACCCATGGAGCTTGAAATGTCATGGTTGCAATCTTGGCAATGCCAAAGTAGGCAAAACCCGTGAAACCCAAACCGTACAAAATACCGATGATTGAGAAAATTAAAACGGCTGTCTGACTGCGCACCGTATTCCACATGATGCGCAGCTTCATGCGAATTAGTTGGCCAGCCATGACAGTCCTTCGCTGGTGTGAACGCCGCCAACCAGCTGGGCAAAACGTTCGTCAAGAGACATTCCCGCTGCGACCTCTTCGGTCGTGCCGGAGGCCAGTACTTGTCCGTGGTTAATCACCGCGACGTGCGTACACAGCTGTTGGACTGTTGCCATGACGTGACTGGAGAGAATGACCGTTCCCCCGCGTGAGGTGAAGTCTTGCAAGATCTGGCGGATATTTGCCGCCGAAACCGGGTCAACGGCCTCGAAGGGTTCGTCAAGAACCAGCAGAGAAGGAGCGTGAATGAGTGCTGCCGCCAGGGAAATCTTCTTCGTCATACCCGCTGAGTAGTCCGAAATGAGTTTCTTTCCTGCATCGGTCAGATCCAGGGTGTCCAGAAGCTGGTGAGCGCGCTGGCGGGCAGTTTCTCGATCCAATCCGCGAAGCATTCCAACATGCACCAGGAAGTCTGGGCCTGAGAGGCGGTCAAGTAAGCGCATGCCGTCGGGCATGACGCCGAGCTGCGCGCGAGCCGCGTGATCGTCTTTCCACACATCAATTCCATTGACGTAGGCGGTTCCCTGATCGGGGGTGAGCAGGCCGGTTGCCATGTTGAGGGTGGTTGTCTTACCCGCACCATTGGGGCCGACGAAGCCGTAGAAGGAGCCCTTGGGAATGTCGAGGTTGAGGTTCGCGACAGCGACCAGGTTTCCGAAAATCTTCACGAGGCCACGAATTGCGAGTGCCGGAGGCTGAGCTTCCACGGGAGCTTGCATCGTCGAAGGCTGGGCCGGGGGAGGAGTAGGTATAGACATGTTCCCACACTAGTGAAAATCTCCTCAGCAGTGGAGAAAGTTGCAGAAAATGGACGCTTTCTTCCCTTTATCTGGGGACAAGCTGATGATTCTCAGAATTGATACTGAGATTTTGTGAAAACGTCCTTTAGGTCTTCTGAGCAGGACTAACCTTTTGAGTGATTGGGGTAACAGGTCAGGAGTGTGCCTGCTCTGTCCTCGCAGACGACACCCGCTGTTTTCTGCATTCGGATTCGTTCGCCTTGAGAGGGAGATGCACATGCTGCATGCGAAGAATCGGACACTGGTGACCGCTCTTGCGACACTCTCGCTCGTGGGGATCCCCATTGTGGCTTACGCTGACCCGGCGGGAGGTGAAACAGCAAGAAATGATGCACAAACGGCGTCTCCCGCGCCCGAGGCTGTAACTACAGCCCCAGAGGAGATGGCTTCCGTTCCCACTGCCGAGGCCTCGCAAGCCCCGGGCGAGGATCGCGCGGCACCAACGCTGGTGAGCATCGGCGATATCCAAACCCCAGGTGATGGAGATGACTCTCACCTGATTAATCAAACCGTTGAAACCAAAGGCATTGTGACCGCGGCCTATCCCAAGGGAGAGAACGCAAACCTTAAAGGCCTCGAGGGCTTCACCATCCAAACCCCCGGAACAGGCGGAACCTGGGATCCTACGCGAAGCACCTCCGATGGCCTCTTCGTCTTTATGGGGAAATCCTCTGCCTCAATGCCCTCCATTGGTGACTGCGTTGTCGTCAAAGGCAAAGTCGCTGAATATTCGGGTGTCAAGAATGCAACCGCCTCAACTCAGAGTCTGACCCAATTGGTCCCGCAAA
>CALIZH010000315.1 GCA_938028585.1 uncultured Actinomyces sp.
GGCACGCGTCTCTAGTTGTTCAACCCGCATGCGCAATTCGGCACGCAGGATCTCAGCCTGCTGCGAGGCTAAAGTAAGCTGCGAAATTTGCGAACGCACATCATCAAGTTCTCGACGTACAGCAGTAAGTTTCTCTGAATCGGCCTTTCGCGATTCTTCAATCGCATCACGGCGCGCTTTTGCTGAGGCAACCGCGCTCTGAGCGCGAGCATAACCTTTCTGCGCTTCTTCCAAGACTCCTTGAGCGCGTGACAGTTCGCGCCGACGGCGTTCTTCCCGCCGCTGATAAGCAATGCGTTCTTCACGACTTCGCGCGGCGGCTTGGCGAAGGTTTCGCGCTCTGGACGCGGCGCCTCGTGACTCTTCTTCTGCAGCTCGTAAAGCCAAGCGCGCCTGGGTTTCTTCGTCGCGGGCTGCACGTGCGGCTACCGCGCACTCTTCGGCGTGACGGCTCGCAGCCTCAAGATCAACATCGGGTGCCTCGAGGGCTGCGTTTTTCAGCCGTTCCTGCGCATTCTCATGAGATTCGCGAGCCTGCTCCAACTGTTCTTGCGCGCGTTTGAGGGTTTCCTCAGCGCGAGTCGTCTCAGCGCGGGCAGCTCGAAGGGCACTGTGAACGCGCGCGGCTTCCTGCGCAATCTTTGCTTGACGCGCATCTTCTTCACGAAGGGTCTTCAGAGCCTGATTTGCGCCGCGAACTGCCAAGTCGAGCGCGGCGTTGGCACGTGTCAGTTCTTCTTGGACACGTCGTTCTTCCTCCATAGCTGCGCTTGCTGCGCCAGCTGCTTCCTCATACTGCGCGCGAAGTGCAAGTGGTGATGCGCTTTCTTCGCCTGCAACCAACATGGATGTTCGTGAGAGAACATCTCCCTGAGTCGTGGCAACGCGTTCGATTTCTGGGTGCGTCAAGGCTTGGCGAGCTTCCTCCAGAGTCTCACAGACCCATGAACCCACGAGAAGAGCATCGACAAGCCCATCGAATGCTGTCGAAGTGACGAGATCCTTTGCCCATGTACCTGCAAGGCCATCAAGTTTCGGCGCTTTTTGAGAATTCGAGGCATCATCGATGAGAAGACGCACTTGTCCCTGAGCCTTTTGACGCGCATCGGCAGCGGTCTGCCACGCATGTTCTGGGGTATCGATGACCAGGGCATCGGCAAAAGGAGAAAGCAATTGGGCGATTGCGTTTTCATAGCCAGCACGGATGTGAAGTGCGCTGGGGAGATCACCCTTCGCGCCGGGAGCATTCATATACGAGGCGGTGCCATCACTTGGAGTAAGCGTTTGGGCGAGGGCGTCGCGGCGCGCCTCCCAGCGTGCGCGTCCTGCCCGGGCATCACGTTCTCGCGCCAGAAGTTCATCGACCTTTTCGCGCGCTTCCTCCCGCTTCGCTTGTGCGATATTCAGGGCTTTCGAGGCAGTTGAATCGTTTTGGGGATCGCTTTCCGAATAGGCTTCGGCCTCACGCGCAGCTTGAGCCTCACGCTCTCGTGCCGCATCCAGTTGATGCGCCGCGCGTTGTGCTTCCGATTGCGCAGCATCCAGACGTGACGCAGCCGAGGCGACCCCAGCACTCAGTCGCGCGCTTGCCTCGCGATAATCGGCAAGCAGACGATTCGCTTGCGCAAGGGCACGCTGGGCCTCGTCATCACGTTTTTCAGCCTCACCACGTTGCCTCAGTGCCTGATCGACGCGTTCTGAAGCGCTTTGCACGCGCTGAAGGATCTGTGCGTCCTCATGGCTTGCTGCCTGCGCACGTTCATCCAAAGAAGCTGGGTCTTCACTTTGAGGTGCCAGCTCTGGCTGAGAATGCGTCAATACTCGTTCGCGAGCAATCGTCATTGTCGCATTGAGACGTTCAGCGATTGCGGTGAGAGCTTGCCATTCCTCCATCGCTTGCGCGGCATGCGGATGACGCTCGGCTTCCTCTGCTTCTAACTCACGGATACGCGCTTGTGCACGCGCCTCTTCTTCTTGAAGGGAGGTCAAGCGTTCATGCTGTGTGCCCGCGTCCTCGGAACCGCGACGAAGCTTATCGCGAGCAATGACCAAATCATCAGCTAGCAATCGCGCCTTTGCATCACGTACCCGTGCCTGAATGATCGACGCACGCCGGGCAATTTTTGCCTGACGGGCGAGCGGACGTAATTGACGTTCAATCTCACTGGTTAGATCAAGAACGCGAACCAGGTTCTGATCCATATCTGAGAGCTTTCGAAGCGCGCGCTCTTTCCGCCTGCGGTGCTTGAGCACTCCTGCTGCTTCTTCAATGAAGCCGCGTCGTTCCTCGGGAGTCGAGGACAAAATCGTATCCAGCTGGCCTTGACCGACAATGACATGCATCTGCCGCCCCATGCCGGTATCCGAAAGGAGCTCTTGAATATCTAAGAGCCTAGCGGGAGTTCCATTAATGGCGTATTCGCTTCCACCCCCACGAAAAAGCGTGCGTGAAATGGTGACCTCTGAATAGTCAATGGGGAGAAGACCATCTGAATTGTCGATGGTGAGATCGACTTGAGCACGCCCCAATGCGGCCCGGCCAGATGTGCCGGCGAAGATCACGTCCGCCATATTGGCACCGCGAAGAGTTTTTGCGCCCTGCTCCCCCATCACCCAGGCAAGAGCATCAACAACATTAGATTTGCCGGAACCATTGGGACCGACGACACAGGTAATCCCCGGTTCAAGGCGAAGAGTCGTTGCGCTGGCGAAGGATTTGAATCCTCTCAGGGACAGGGTTTTCAGGTGCACGAGACCCAGCCTAAAGCTTCCTGAAGGTTTTCAGCGGATTATTGCTCAATGCGTGCCGCCCTCGAGCATATCACGGGCAAGTTCCAGCGCTTTGTCGCAATCAGGTCCCTGAGCGCGAACATGAACGTGCTCGCCATGACGCACTCCCAGGGACATAATTTCAAGGACAGACGAGGCATCAACATCGTTGATCCAGACCTGAACATCCAAGGATGCGAGTGCACGAACAAGAAGAGCGGCAGGACGTGCATGTAAGCCCGCAGGATCAGTGACGACCATATCGGCTTCGCGAAACTTCTTCGATGCATCAGGGGATGAAAGAACATTCGAATTCGCGTCAAGGCTCACGCTAGTGATCTGCTCAAGTTCAGCACGCGCTCTGCCCGCCATATCGATCACGCTCTGATAGGCAGCTGCAGCAACTTGGCGAAGTCCCAATCCACCTCGCGCAGCAACAGCAGCGGCAATTGTGCCCTCGACAAGAGGCGCATTGATACACATGCAGTCTTTTGGTTCGCCTCGGAGTTCAAGGACTGTCTGGGCCACCATAGTTGCTGAGCCAAGGTCGCACATCAAAAGAACGCCCCTGCAGCATTCTTCATCACCTGGTTTGTGAACCTGCGCCAAAGCGCGGTCGAGCGCGTTTTCTACTTTGTGCATGGATGTGCCCAAAGCACCTGTGTCATCTCCAGCTGCGATCTCAAAGTGGACATCGGGGGCCATCTGCGTCGCGAGGTCAACGACTCCCTTTGCCAGTTCGTGACTGTGAGAAATGATCACAAAAGAAACACGCGCCATTGGGGGTGTCCTATTCTTCAGCGGCAGCGCGCGCTGCCTGCATGATGATGATTGCGGATGAAACGGCACCCGGGTCTAGATGCCCAACGGAACGTTCACCCAGATAGGATGCACGCCCCTTCAGAGCCTTCATTCCTTCGGTGAGGGTAGCGCCGCGCTGCGCAGCTTGGGCAGCGCAAGAGAGAACCTCATCAACAGAGGCACCTTTCTCACACGCATCGCGAGCGGCATGAGCGGCGGGAAGCCACGCGTCAAGCATGGTCTTATCCCCGGCCTCGGCATTCCCTCGGTGGGCAATACCTTCCGCGATGGCCTCGTACAGGACGACAATCGTTTCACTGGCACCGAGGTCGGGATGCTCTGCAATGGCGCGCCCTCCGCGCAGGAAACCTGTTCCATACAGTGGACCCGAGGCCCCGCCAACGTGAGCAAGCAAGGTCTTTGCGACCAGGGTGAGCCCTTCGCAGAGGGAGGCAGGAGCTTGCTCTTCGACGAGGCGGCGAACCTCAGTGAAGCCTCGCGTGATATTGATGCCGTGGTCACCGTCACCAATCTGTCGGTCAAGTTCGGTCAGTCGTTCTTCGTCTCGAAGTAATGCCGTGGCACAAAGGTCCATCCATTGCTCGAGCCATTGTGTGTTGATGGTGGTCATTATTCACTCCATGAGGGGGCAAGTGTCGGAGCATCGTAAAGGCTAAGGATATCGGGATTTGCGCGCATAAGTGTGATTGACAGCCCGTCCATGTCTGCACTGGTGACGAATCTTCCAACTTTGGTGCGCGCAATATTGATACTTGCGTTTTCTGCGCGTTTATCGACGCTCAGAAGAGCACTTTCAATGTCATTCGGGTCTGCCTGTCCAAGATCGTTAACCAAAATGATCAAAGGATCATTTCCAGGGACAAGTTGGGAAAAAACCTCATCGATGCAGTGTTCAATCACTTCACGTCGATGAGAGAAAGTACGGCGCTGCACTCCCCTCTCGCCATGGATCCCCACTCCCAGTTCAGCCTGCCCAGCGGGGATATCAAAAACGGGAATTCCCTGCTCATCTGAGGGAGCGCGGAATGCGACGCCGTAGCTGACAATGGATTCACTGATTTGATTGGCAAGCGAGGCGAGTTCTTCGCTGGCCTGTCCCAGCCAGGCTGCAGCGCCCAGAATTTTCTCATAGAGCACGGTCCCCGCAATCCCGCGAGCGCCTTGAGATACCTCTCGAGTCGCGCAATCATCGCAGACGCGAATCAGCGTGCATTCAAGCCCAGAAGCTGCCGCTAGCTCCGCGGCCAACTCAAAATTCAATACATCGCCGGTGTAGTTCTTCACCAATGCGACGATCGTATTCACACCCAGTTCGGCAGTAGCTTCTTCCATCAACTGGGCAATGTCAGGCGCTGAGGGTGATGTAAAACGAGGCCCCGTCACGCAAGCGTGAAGCATCCCAGGAGCAACAAATCCGGAATCAAGGGGCTCATGTCCGCCACCGCCACCGGAAATGAAGGCGAGAGCAGGGGGCGAATCTGAGCGGACGGCGATCACAACTTGCGATTCAGTCAACCGTATCTCCCCCTGATCAGGCCCTTCCCTTCATAATACCCGTGTATATCCTGAAAATACTAGGGCACTCGACTACACGACTAGGGTGTTCAGGGACGAATATCCATTAATCGCAAAACCTCACCGGCCAGCAAAACCGAACCAAAGACGACAACACCCGTCGCAGGTGCACTTTCATCTCCAGATTCGCCAAGGTTCACCGCGGTCGCGATTGCTTCGAGGATATCTTCTTGAACATCCACGCGGTCGGAGCCAAAAACTTCGCGTGCAATCTGCGCAATTTCTTCTGCAGGCTTTGCGCGAGTCCCCGGCATCTGTGTAATAACAATGGAATCCAGATAGGGTTCAACTTCACCGAGAACTCCCTCGATATCCTTATCCCCCATTGCCGAGTACACACCAACAACTCGCTCGAAGTCAAAGGCCTCGGAAATCGACTCACCCAGAGTGTGCGCACCCGCGGGGTTGTGCGCGGCATCAACGATAATCGTCGGCGAATGGCGCACGACCTGAAGGCGCCCCGGCGATGTGGCGCTCAGCATCCCAGCCTCAACAGCCTTCGCATCGAGAGCGCGACCTCCCATAAAGGCCTCAACTGCAGCGATAGCAGCTGCCGCATTGCTTGCCTGGTAATCACCGAAGAGAGGGACAAATACATCCTCGTAGACCGCAGCGGGCGTACGTACGGTAATCATCTGCCCGCCGACTCCCAGCTGGCGATCGAGGACTTCATAGTCCCTGCCTTCAAGACGAACAATCGCATCGACCTGGGCGGCACGCTCTTCAATAACGCGAAGAGCTTCTTCTTGTTGCTCAGCAACAATCACGATCTGTCCAGGCTTGATAATCCCTGCTTTTTCTTCCGCAATTTCACGAATTGTTGAGCCCAACCACTTTTCGTGATCGATAGCGATGGGCATGATGACACCAACGCCGGCATCGATCACATTCGTTGCATCCCAGCGACCACCCATACCAACTTCGACGACGGCAGCATCGACGGGGTGATCAGCAAATGCTGCGAAGGCCATGACAGTGAAGACCTCAAAGAAAGACAGTTTCGTCCCATCAGTTTCGCTGTGGGCACGGTCGACCATCTCGATGTAGGGTGCAATATCCTCCCACGTGCGAACGAATTCATCGGGAGAAATTGAGTCACCTTCGATCGTGATGCGCTCACGAACATCAACCAGATGCGGCGAGGTAAAGCGACCAGTACGCACGCCAAAGGCACCCAGGAGCGCATCGATCATGCGGGTCGTGGAGGTCTTCCCATTCGTTCCAGTGATGTGAACGCTGGGGTAGCTATTTTGAGGGTCACCCAAGATGTCCAGGGTTTCGGTCACGCGGTCAAGGGTTGGCTGAACCTGGTGCTCAGGAACGCGAGCGATGATCTGTTGGT
>CALIZH010000316.1 GCA_938028585.1 uncultured Actinomyces sp.
GCCTTCACCTCGTCGAGCGTGTACACATCGTCGGGGTGCTCCTCGTAGTCCCGCAGGGCTTGCTTGAGCTGCTCGTTGAGCTGCTCGAATGGATGCCCGGGCGTGGGGTTGTCGGCGTAACGCTTGAACTCTTCGAGGAACGAATCGGCGAGCTGCCCGTCGTCTGCCGTGCGCTCGCGGACGGTGGGCGGCTGCGCGCCGGATGCGACCGCCTCGGCGGCCACGAGTTCGTGCTCCTTGGGGCGCCAGAACGACGTGACGTCGCGTTTGTTCGTGAGCTGGTGCTGGATGAACGCGTCGAGGAGTTCGTAGTCGAAGGGCTTGTTCCAGGGCTGGCGGGCGAGCATTGTGCCGTAGTCCGTGCCGCGTTCGCGCATGACAGGCTCAAAGCGGATCATGGTGGCGCGCTCGGGGGCCATCGCCATGTGCTTGGATGCGGCCGAGAAGCCGATGATGTATGTCCCGTGGTGGGTGAACATTGGCTGGTTCCAGGCGATGCGCAGCTCCAGCTCCGGGTAGCGCTCGGCTACCCAGTTCAACACGTCCACCATCCGCGCGCGATTGTCGTCGTTCGGAATGGTCGCGAGGTACTCGTCGAGCGTTGAAATAGCCATACCGTCACCCTAACAACGCCCATGCACATCTGCGGCATGCGTGGTGATGGAAACCTTGATACTCGGCGCTGTACCGCCACCTGATGAACGAAAGGGGGCCGCCCGTGGTGTTCCACGGGCGACCCCTGACGATCGGCAATCACTGACAACTTGAAAAAATGCTCTATGCTGTGATTCTCATCATCATCTTGTAATGATCAGATGCGTTATTTGAGGTAAAGATACCCTCAAAAGCAGCGAATAGTTGGTCAAGTGGAATGCTGCATATCGTGTGCAAATCCATGTCCAGAGCATCATGTGAGCTGTTGTTGCAGAATGCCATGAGGGCCCGTGTTGCAGGGTCAGGAGAGCGTCCAAGATCTGAAATAGAAGCTATGTTTCCAAGGTGGATAAAGTATGCTTCGATCACCCGTCTCATACTATTGCCGACAAACAGTGTCTCGTTTCGATCATGTTGCTGATCAGTTAGTGTGCTGTAGGACTTTCGAATTTGCTTCCATAGTTGACTGTATTCATTCTCTATAGAGGTGCGGTTACTTGGGCCGTCGATGGTGGACTTTGCGTGAGTAGTTGTTTGTGAAGAAGTAAGCGTACGTTTAATTTCGTAGAAGTTACATTGTTTAGCTTTAGATCCTTCAGTTGGGAGCTCATACGAAGCTTCGATATGAAAGCGCGTGCTGTGGGTGAGGATGATAAGTTGGTCGACATATTTGTGCTCTGCTGTCTTTCTGAGCTGTAGAATAGAACGAATTAAGTGTCGAACATACCCAGATGTGATGAAGCTACTAAGGCCATCCATTGCGTTGATTGGGTCGTCAATGACAACCGTATACTTAGTGTTGGTTGCGACGATTCTTTCGTCAAAGTGATAAAAGAAGTAAAGAAAGCATATGAGGTTGCGTTCCCCGTCGGAAAGTGTTGACACATTTGTTCGTCTCTTCTCTCCGTTTTCGTCTTTCCGAAGGAGGATGTATGCATCGCGTTTAGCATCAGTAGATTGCTGGTCGTCGATGAAGTCGTCCGTCGATGCTCCGAGCTCGAAGCTAGTCATCCCGATGCCAGACAATGCCAGATTAATGTTCTCAATGGCAGGATGGATATCCATACGGCTCTGCTCGGCTGCTTTAATGAGATCGTTTAGCTGCTTTCGTGTCTCGCCTTTCCCGTCAATCTGTTCTTCTAGTGATGTGATCCGTGCTGCCGTCCCCGTCTCTCCTCCGACAATCGAATCGAAAGCCTTGAAGGCCTCAAGGCATGTGTGGTGGGAAAAGATGCTCCAGAACTTATCTTGAAACTCTCTTTTGAGGTTGTCCTGATCGTTCACCTTTGCGTTGTGCTCACTGACGAGCGCGTTCAGTTGTTCGCCCAGCTGGTGAAGTGTGCTGTTGAAGCTATCGATGTCCCATTCTTCTGGCGCGTCGAAGCTCTGCGACTGTTTGTCCAGTTTCTTTTCGAGGAGTGTGTGTGATTTGGAGAGGGCCTTCTCTATTGCGTCAAGCTGCGCATTCCGTGAATATTCCGCGACGTCTTCGAGCGGATGATTGCCAATCTCGCTCTTGAAGTCGGATAGCTGCTGAAGTGATAACTCCAGAGTTGCTCGGCGTGACTCGAGTCGAGCGACGGCGTTGTCGTATGATCGATCCCAGAGCTTAGCGAGATTGTCGCTGAAGTCTTGCGGTGTCTGCTGCTGGCAGAAAGGGCAGCGATCACCGAGCGTGTCCTGATGGGTCTCCATGATGTGTTTACCCTCGCGGACCCAGTCAGAATGCTGTATCTGTGAAATGAGATCGGACAGTGGCGAATCTACCGCCGGTATCAGTGGCGTGCGGAGTAAGTCGGGAAGGTCCTTGAGGTCTTGCGG
>CALIZH010000317.1 GCA_938028585.1 uncultured Actinomyces sp.
CTCTCGCGGTCATTCCCCTCACTCCCCTCTCCTCTTTTGAGGCCTCGGCTCAGATGAACTCTGCGATGGCACAACTCGTCCGTAGTGCACAGGCAGCACTGCGGATCCGCGAACTTATCGGCTCGGAGGCACCCGCCACCACCACGGCCTCGAAGATCGATCAGACTCCGCTTCCCGAAGATGCGACGCACCACCCCAATCTTCAAGCGAGTGACCTGGCGATCGGATGGCCCGATGGCCCGCTCTTGGTTGAAAACCTCAATCTTGATGTTGTCCCCGGTCGCTGCATCGCAATCGTTGGCCCTTCAGGAATTGGTAAAACAACACTCCTGAATACTCTGGCTGGATTGATCCCCGCACGCGATGGGCAGCTCACTCTCAACGGGGTTCCTCTTGGGGACATTCCCCACGAGGAGAGTGCAAGCGTCATTCAGGTAACCGCTGAAGACGCCCATATCTTCGCAACCAGCATCTACGAAAATCTTCGCGTCGCACGCGCTGATCTATCGAAGGAAGAAGCTCGAGATCTTCTGAACACCGTTGGCCTGAAGGACTGGTGTGCTTCTCTTCCTCAGGGAATCGATACCGTAATTGGGGCTGGGGCAACGGGAGTATCCGGTGGTGAGCGTCGCAGACTTCTTGCCGCCCGAGCACTCGCCTCACATGCACCCATCATGCTTTTGGATGAAGCCAGTGAGCACCTAGATCCGCACAGCGCAGATGCCCTGATGAGAACCATCCGTGCACACGCGGTGAATAAAGGCTTGGTGATTGTCACGCACCGTCTGAGCGCTCTTGACATTGCAGATGAGATTATCCTGATGGGGTATCCGCACGATGATCCTCGCCTGCGTCCTGCACGCATCGTTGAACGAGGAACACGTGATGAGCTCATTGCAAGGAGCGAAGCTTTCCGTTGGGCACTCAAGCAGGAGGAAGAATGAGCCCCGAAAGGACCGATTCACGACTTCTTGAAGCTGCTCTTGATGTCACCTCAAGCCTAGATCTTCAACGAGTCCTCGAGAATTTCGTCGAGCGCGCATGCGCATTAACCGGTGCACGCTACGCAGGACTATCGGTTCTTGATACCTGGGGCGATACGACGATGTTCGTCGAATACGGCGATGCTCCAGCCGGTGAGGCCTCAAATCTTCCCGAAGAGTTGGTCCAACGCATTACCGATGAGGGATATGCGATTCTCAATGATCCTGCCTCTCTTGACAATGCTGAAGGGATTGAAAACTTCCTGGGAGTTTCTGTCACTTTCAAGGGGCAAATCTATGCACGCCTCTACCTGGTCAACCGCTTGGGAGGCTTTGGACTCAGCGCACTTCGCATTGTGCAGACTTTGGCAGCGGCAGCCGGTATTGCCGTTGAAAATGCTCACCTCTATGCAGATGCTCGAAGGCGCGCGCGCTGGATTCGAGCATCGCAGCAGCTGACCACCTCGATGCTCGAAGGAGCAGACGAGGAAGAAGGCTTGACCCTGATCGCTCAAACCGTTCGTGATGTCTCGCAGGCGGATACCGCGATTATCGTCTTGCCCTCAGTGAAAGATACCTGGGCTGCGGAAATCACCGATGGTCATCACGCTGATCGTTTGCTAGGAGTTGTCTTCCCCCACGAAGGCCGTGCGATGTCGGTACTCAACGAAGGGACCGGCATGATCGTTGATTCCCTCGCGCGCGCCCAGACCATGCGTATCCCCGAATTTTCCGAATTCGGTCCAGCACTCTATGCGCCTCTTCGAGGAAGAGGAAAGCCCGCCGGTGTCCTCATCCTGCTCCGTCTTCCAGGAAAACCAGAATTTGACTACTCCGAGCTGGCTTTAGCGGAATCACTGGCCGCTCAAGCTGCGCTTGCACTGGAGCTCGCCTCGGCTCGCCATGCTGAAGACGTTGCTTCCCTCCTTGACGAACGTGATCGAATTGGCCGCGATCTACATGATTTTGCGATCCAGCAGCTCTTTGCAGCGGGTATGCAACTCGATTCGACCAAGCAAAAGATCAGCGAAAAACAGGTCGGCGTCGATGAGGTCATCCACGCTCTTGACCTGTCCCTAGCCTCCATTGACGAGGCCGTGCGTCAGATCCGCGCAATCGTCCATAATCTGCGTGAACCCGATTCTGACGTTGGCTTGGTGGAGCGTATCCGCCGAGAGTCCTCCCTCTCACGTTCATTTTTAGGCTTTGCACCTTCGCTCCTCATTTCTGTCGACGGCCAGTCGGTCAACGAACAGAAAGAATGCGAAGATCACCGCGTTGAACTACTCAATTCTCGCGTTGATGATTCACGAAGTGATGATGCGGTTGCAATCGTGAGAGAGGGCCTGTCCAATATTGCCCGTCACGCACACGCGACTGCAGGTGCGGTCAATGTTGAACTTCAGGGAAGCGGGAAAACAGGTAGGCTCACGGTTTCCGTTTCCGATGACGGAGTCGGGATTGACCCCGCGCATACACGCAATTCAGGCCTTGCGAACATGGCAGAACGTGCACGCCTCAACGGCGGAACCTTCACCGTTGGTACCGGCCTTGAAGGAAAAGGAACAAAGATTACCTGGAGCGTTCCCCTGGCCTAGCTCAGTTACGCCAAGCGGCAGCGCGCTGTCCGGCTACCCATGCAGCAACCTGAGTGCGTCGTTGAAGCCCCATCTTCGACAGCAAGGACGTGATGTGGTTCTTCACGGTCTTTTCTGCAACGCCCAGTTTTGCGCCAATTTCGCGGTTCGACAGGCCATCACCGATCAGCTCCAAGACCTTACGCTCTGAAGGAGTCAGGTCTGCGGTGGGATCATCATGATCTGCACGCCTGCGGGTCAGTGTTCGCTCATCAAGAAGGATGCGTCCCTGTGCAACTGCCTTAATGACATCGGTAATTTCTGCACCGCGAACGGTCTTGAGCACGTAGGCACGTGCGCCCTTTGCAAGAGACTCTGCCAAGGCCTCGTCATCATCAAAAGAAGTCAGGACGATCGGGCGAATCTCGGGATTTGTCTGCCCCAAAGATTCCATGATGTCGATGCCTGTTCCATCGGGAAGCTGGAGGTCCACCAAAATCACATCGGGGCTGACCAATTGGGCACGGCGCAAAGCGTCTTGAACTGTACCGGCCTCTGCAACCACCTCAAGGTCATCGGCACGATCGACAATCTCTGCAATCCCGCGACGAACAATCTCATGATCATCAACGATCATGACTCGGATCGGGGTCTGCAAAGGGGTATCGTTTTCAGTCACGTTTTTCTCCTTGTTCATCGACGCGCTTCTCACCGCTGAGGCGGGCAACTGCATCTGCTGCTGCCGCATTTTCTGCGTGTTTCTTTGAAGTACCAACACCTTGGCCAACTTGGGTGTCCCTTGAGGCAACAAAGGCGTGAGCGGTAAAGACCCTCTGGTGGTCCGGTCCTTCGCCCTCAACCTCGTAGGTCACTGCCCCCATGTCATGGTTGAAGGCAAACTCGGTCAGTGTTGTCTTCCAGTCCTGTTCGGCCGCACGTTCGACTGCGTGAATCAGCAAGAAACCGAGATGACGCAAAATAGTTGCACGCGCGCCTTCGATACCTACGCTCAGATAGGTTGCACCGACCAGGGCTTCGAAAGTATCAGACAAGATGGAGTCTTTGTCTCGACCACCGTGAGTACTTTCCCCACGCCCTAAGTAGATGTACTCCCCCAGCTCAATGTGCCGAGCTGCCTGCGCTAAGGGTTCTTGAGAAACAGTTGCTGCCCGCATCCGCGACAATTCGGATTCGGGGACGTCGCCATGGCGGTGATACAGCTCGTCTGCCACGACAATCGACAGAACAGAGTCACCCAGGAACTCAAGGCGTTCATTATGGGCAATTCCGCCGGCTTCATTTGCATACGAACGGTGGATTAGCGCCAGTTCCAATAGATCCTGGCGCACAGGAGTTCCCCATGCTTCAAGCAAGGTATCAGTATTGGGGCGCGGGGGAACAGGAAGCTTTGAACGACGAGCCATCAGTTCTCATCCCGCGCGGTGAGCTGATCAAGAAGACCCGAAAGCCCCGCAAGACGCGGATCGATCACCACATGCTCATGATCTTCGGGAAGATCTTCCCATTTTTCGCCGCATCCTGGGCAAAGCCCCTGACAATCAGGCTTACACAGAGGACGGTCTTCCATCAGCGTCACGATGCCGTCACGCACAATTCCTTCAATATCGACAGTGTCGCGCGCCGAGATGGTCTGGAAATCTTCGGCTTCCTCATCTTGCTCATTACGCAAACGCTGCGCAGCCTTCGGTTCGAAGAAAAGTTCATCGACATCGACCGAATGGTGACGCGTCAGTTCATCAAGACAACGCACGCATTCTCCGTCGATATCAACATCGGTATGCGCACGAACCAGAACCCCGTCATCAACCGAAGTAATAGTCACGTCGATAGGTAACTCAGTCCCCGGAGCCACTCGCATAACCGAGGTTCCCAGGTCATCAGGGACCTGCCAAGTTAGGTGATAGTCGCGCGTCGAACCAGGCGAGCGCGAAAGATCACGAAGAGAAATCTCTAAAGGTTCACTCATGTTCTAAAGTCACATTCGTAATATCGCGGCCATTGCGTTCGGCAATGGCACGCCGACCAGCATCGGTACGGCGTTGAAGTTCTTGAAGAAGTGCGGATAGTTCTGCAAGAGACGAGGCAGCGTATTCATCGGCACCGGTACGCATCTGCTTCTCAGCCGCACGCGCCTGCGCAACAATCTCACGCGCACGCTCTTCAGCCATCTGCTTGATGTTCTCTCCGGATACAAGGCGCTCTGCCTGCGCATTGGCGTCGGCAAGGGTGTTCTCCGCATCCGCCTCGGCCTGCTGACGCACACGCTTCGCGTCTTCTTCGGCCTTTTCACGGGTCTTCTGGGCGTGCTCCTCGGCCTCGGCAACCAACTGATCAGCCTTTTCACGGGCCTCGTCGATGGTCGAACGAGCGCGGGCATTAGCCTCGGCAATGGTCGTCTCTGCGGCCGAGTCGGCGCGCACAAGCACTGC
>CALIZH010000318.1 GCA_938028585.1 uncultured Actinomyces sp.
CGACGGGCATGGGGACCAGCTCGCGGGCGAGAGGCGTGGCCGGGTCGGCGACGACCTCTTCGAGGGTTCCGGTCTGGAGGACCTGGCCGTGGCCGAGGAGGGTCACGGAGTCGCAGATCTCGCGGACGACGGCCATCTCGTGGGTGATGATGACGACGGTGACTCCCGAGACGTCGCGGACGAGGCGCAGCAGCGCGAGGATCTGCGCGGTCGACTCGGTGTCGAGCGCGCTCGTGGGCTCGTCGCACAGGAGCACGCCCGGGTTGTCGGCCAGCGCTCGGGCGATGCCGACGCGTTGACGCTGGCCGCCAGAAAGCTGCGCGGGATAGCGCTTTGCCATCGAGGGGTCGAGGCCGACGAGCTCCATAAGTTTGAGCGCATCTGCTCGCGCGCTTGCCTTTGAAACCCCTTCGAGAACCGGAACGGTTGCAATATTGTCAACGATTGTTCGATGCGGGAAAAGACCGCCGTCTTGAAGAACGTAGCCGATGGATCGACGAAGGGCGACAGGATCTCCATGCGCAACATCGCGGCCACGAACTGTGACTATCCCTGAGGTGGGAGTCACCATGCGGTTCACCATCCGCATAAGTGTTGTTTTACCGCAGCCTGAGGTCCCCAGGAACACCGTTGTTGTGTGCGGGCAAATCGTTAAAGAAAAATCCTCAACCGCTTTCGTATCGGGTGAATATGTTTTCGACACGTGGTCGAAGGTGATCATGACATTCCTCTTCGCGATGACGAAACGCTTGTGCGTCGTTGCCAATTTGTGGCGTCACCAGAGAAAACGACCATTCACGGGCACTTATTTCTTTTTTTCCCTAAGTTGAGCCAACTCACAAACGCATATGTCGCCTTCAACATAAACATCTCAGCAAAGGCAGATATAACGAGGCCCGGGCGTCTTCCCCAAACGCCCGGGCCTGTTGCACAGCCACCTCCACACGTTGTTGCCAAATGTCACAGGCTATAACGCATGACATTCAGCGACTTCGTGTGACAAAAGCAGAGGTAAATGCCCCCGCGACTCACGCCGTCACACCACGCGCACTGCGTAGGGCAGAACCGCGCTCCATCCGTAGATCGAGGTGATTCGAACCGGAACACCAAAGGTCGGCGCCTCGATGATCTGGTTGTTACCCAAGTAGATCGCAACATGGTCGATGTTGCCACCATCCCAGTTCCAGAAAATCAGATCGCCGGGCTGGGCTTGGCTGACCGGCACGCGAGTGCCTTCCGAGTACTGTGCCTGCGACCAGTGGGTCAGGTAGATACCCTGCGAACGGTACGCCATGGTGACCAGACCGGAGCAGTCATAGCCGGGGCCTTCGCCCGCCCACACGTATTGCGCGCCGAGCTTACTCTTCGCCCAAGCGATGGCACCTGCAGCGGCATCAGAATTACGACCGCCACCGCCACCCCGCGATGGAGTGTCATCGTCGTCGTCATAGCTGGCTGCCGGAGCAGGAGCTGGCGTGTACGAGTTCTGCTGTTCACGTGCGCGACGTGCGGCTTCGGCAGCTGCCTGCTGGCGTGCAGCCTCTGCTGCGGCAGCCTGGCGTGCAGCTTCAGCTGCTGCTGCCTGACGCTGCGCCTCAAGCTCGGCCTCGCGTTGATTAATCAGCTCAACGGTTGTGTTCTGCTTGCGCGCGAGCTCCGCAACCAGAGCATCACGGCGAGCAGCAGTCATGGCCTGCGCGTTACGTGCGTTGTTCGCAGCGCTCTGAGCCGCAGCGGAACGAGTTTCAACCTGTGCGGTTGCTTCCGCCTGCTTGGCCTGTGCCTGGATCGCAGCGTCGTTCATAACGTTTGCGACCTGCTCAAGCGCGGCAACCTTTTGCATTTTGACGTTTGCCGAGGCCGAGAAGGAGTTGAGCGTAGCCTGCTTGGTTTCGACCGTGCGCAGCCCGTCGGCGGAAAGATAGGGTGCGATGGAGTCAAGGGATGAACCACCATCGCGGTATGCCGTCTGTGCGATCGAGGCAATCTCTTGCTTGCCTGCCTCGTAATCAGCCTTCGCTTTATCAGCATCCGCCTGCGCTTGACGCGCAGTCTGGGTCGCCTGTTCAAGCGAGTAGCGGGCACCGTTCAGTTCTTCCGCAGCACTCATGGCTTTCTGAAGCGCGACTTCAGCTTCGCTTTTTACGCTTGCAAGTTCTACTTCGATCTGAGCGACCGACATTTTTGCCGCATTTTCGGCTTCGCGGGCTCGTGCGATCTCTTCGTCACTGGGAGCTGCAAGAGCGATACCGGGAGTTGCTGCAGCGAGTGATGCAAATAGCGCGGTCACGCTGATTGCGCGAATACCGCGGCGCTTTGTCTCACGTCTCACTGGTCCACCTGTCGTTGTACGCCGGGATAAGGGCGTGCGTCGTCATATACAGCATTCGAGAGTAGTTCACTTAGGCAACATTCGCAACAACGTTTAACCGAAGCCACATAAATCACGATCGCAACATTTGTAACATTTGCCCCAAATAACGATATCTTTCAGGCGAAGATCCACATAAAATCAATGCAGATCCCCAACACAGGAGTGAGTACAGTGGACGAAACCGAGCTCCCCGAGTCCCCAAGCAGCACCGATGGCTTCAACGGCCTCGTCGACGAGGCCGTGCTGGCCCCCTGGGGAGAAGAAGGCCCAGCCCCCGTTGGCCAGTGGCGGCGAGACGTCCTGGGTGAGGGCTACGAATCACGCACCATCCCCCTCATGGATGATGACGCAGGTCCTGTTGTTGCAACTTTGGTTCGCTACCAAGGTCACGCAGCTTCTTCCCCCTCCCCTCGTTTCATTACCCTGTACATTCACGGCCGCAACGACTACTTCTTCCAACGCGAGCTAGCCCAAAATATCGCCGACTGCGCAGGGGCTTTCTACGCAATCGACCTACGCAGGTATGGTCGTTCGCTCCGCCCCGGCCAGCGCATGGGATTCATTTCAAACCTCAGCTTGTACGATGAGGAACTCGGAGAAGCGCTGGATCTGATCCGCAATGATTACCCTGACCTTCCACTTGTTCTTATGGGTCACTCAACGGGCGGATTGCTTGCAACACTGTGGGCAAATCGCCATCCCGGCGCGATCGACGGCCTCATCTTGAATTCTGCGTGGCTTGAAATGCAGACAATGGCTTCCATGCGTTCAACCATGGCTCCAATTCTGGAACGCATCGCCTCTCGAAATCCGATGTGGGCAGTTCCAGGAGGAGGCAGCGGCCCAGATAACTACGCTCGTTCGCTCCACGAGGGCTGGAACTCTCTAGAGGCACCCCTACCAGAGCCTCTCAAGGCCTACGCCAACGACCCCGCTGTTCAGGGATGGGATTACGCGCTGGAGTGGAAGCGTCCCGGCTCCTACCCCGTTTACGCAGCCTGGCTCGAGGCAATCCTTGAAGGCCACGACAGCGTTGCGACTTCGGTCAAATTGGATATTCCAGTGCTTTCGATGATGTCAACATCAAGTTTCTTCAGCGAAGAATTCACGCCAGAAACCTTTTCAAGTGATGTCGTCTTAGATCGGGAGGTCATCTTGGAGCGTTCATCGCGCTTAGGGCCACTGGTGACCATTGCCAGTTTCCCAGGCAAGCACGACCTGCTACTTTCTGACCCTCAGGTGCGCGCACGGGTCTACGAAACAATGGATCGCTGGATTAAGGCGTTTATCTAATCGCGCGAGTACTCGCGAATGATCTCTCGGTTGACCTCTGCCAGGGACTCACCCAAGGTCGGGCCTTCTTCCCCACCCAGGTGCCACAGCGTCCAGCCGTTACCGGAAACACCAAAGTAGGAAAGTGCTTCCTGCGGGTTATCCCAGCTCTCTTCGCCCGAGCGGAACAGGCCATCGGCCGTGAATTCACACTCTGCCTGAGGAACACCAACGATAATTGCGGGAACATCCTCGGCAATAATCTGCCCAAGGACACGCAGGGCAGCCGCATCACGCGAGAGGACGGGGATCCCCGCCTCGCGCGCGGCGCGGAGCTCTTCGCTTTCCTCTTCTAAGTCGTCGTAGCCATCTTCGCCAACAACTGGCGCAGCATGATGATGCACATCGCTTGCGTCGAGCGCCGAGGCCTCGGCCTCAGTAGTCGGTTCGGAAGAAACAAAGTCAACGCCCGCGGAGGACTCAATGGTCACGGGAGCGGACACGTCGCGGATTGACGAGGCGATCGCCGGGACGTCGTCAGAGCGCCCAGTAAGCAGATGAGGGGCGTGCGCGTAGGTACGCGGGCCAACAGCATGCACTTCAAGGAAAGAACGCCCATTGCTCATCTCGCGCAGGCTCATTTCATGAACCTCAACACCGGAGGCAGCCAGAACCTCAAGCGCTGGACGAACGGCAGGATCAATGCGGCCAACAACCATGACCAGACGCGGCCCCGCTCCGGGCGAGGGCGGCATTGAATCGCGGAACTGAATCCACCCGGACTTGAAAGCTGCGACGCCTCCGGGATATTCACGAGCCAGATCTGACCACGACAGCGCGGCGGTTCCAGCCAGGCGCGACAGGGACTGAATCAGCGTATCTGAGTCAAGGAAATCAAGAATCTCGACCGAAACAACTTGACCCGAAGGATCAAGGGCAGTCAATCGAGGAGCTTCGTCTTCTGCGGAGCCGTCGACAAAGGCCGAACCTTCAAAGGGGGAAATATCTCGCCACGTGATGGGGAAAAGTGGGCGCGAAACGATCTCGAGCACCTGATTACACACGGCATCAACGATTTCGGGGGTCAAACCGTCGGATACTGAGCGGCCGAATTGGGCAGGGATCAAACGCCCCTCGTCGAATTCAAAGAGAGCCATGAAGCTTCCAACCCCTCGCGCTGATGCTAGATGTGTTGATGAATGGTAGATGCGATCTGGTCTTATTGTTCCACAATCACGCCGAGGCGTGGACGAAGACGGGCCGGAGAAGTTGAGAGTGATGACGGGGAAGCAAGGGCTTGCGGACATATAAAAGGCGGGTCCACATCGTCTAGGTTCGGTACCGAAGTACCCGGGACGATGCGGACCCGCCTCAGTCAGTTCAGCCTCGCGAGGCCAACTGAATTGGATTTAGCGGAGAGTCTCCGTGAAAGGATCACTCAACCTCAGCACTCAGAGCCTTCTTGCGACGGTTCGAGAACACCAGTGCGTAGGCGCAAGCAGCACCAACAACTGCCACGCAGAGCGTGATCAGGAAGATGATGCGGTAGCCATCGTAGGGGTTGGCCTCGTGAGCGGTGATGATTCCAGCAGTGGTCGGGTTGCCCCAAAGGATGGAAGCGTAGACCAGGAAGGAACCGACCGACATTGCGGAGCCGTTGATTTCCTCGGGCAGGTGCAGCTCAGCGATAGGAGCAAGCAGCACGGACTTACCAAGGAAGACACCGAATGCCATGACGACCAGCAGGATCATTGCAGGCCACATCATCGAGTCAGATGCGGGCAGCAGGTAGACCAGGCCAACGCCGATGGCGATAACGGTCAGAGCGACTGCAACCATGGTGGTCGAGGACTTGAAGACGTAGTCAGCGAGCATCCCTGCAACCAAGCCGGCGATGATGCCAACGAAACCGGTGGAGAAGATACCGAATGCACCAGAGGCAGCGTCAGATGCGTGGAAGACCAGCTTCAAGTAAGGAGCCGAGGAGTAGATCAGGTTGACGTAGCACCAGTAAACACACATGCCGGCGATGCCTGCGAACCAAACACCGGGCTGTGCCAGAACCTTGAGCAGACCCATGAGAGCTGCGGTGTTCTTGGTGTGGCCTTCGGACTCGGCAACAGCGTTGGCGGGAACGAAGCGCAGGATGGCGATGATGTTCGGGATCAGCAGCAGCGAGTAAGCAAGACCGAAGCCGATCATGATGCCGTTTGCGTGGGTCGGGAAAATGGCCATGCAGCCGATGATGATGAGGTTCATGCAGAACTCAAGGCCACGACGGATCGACTCGAGGAGGCCCATTGCGAGGCCACGGCCCTTGGAGTCAGAGTCAGATGCCATGAAGGCAACGCCGTTGACGACGGCGGGCCAACCGATGGCGTCCCAAATTGCCCACGTAATTGCAATGCCAACAAGCATCTTGATGTTCAGGTGGTAGCCCAAGACCGGGGAGAGCCACAGGAACAGGAAGGTCAGCAGTCGCCACGAGGCGAAGCAGATCAGAATGTTACGGATGGGGAAACGGTTGTTCACCCAGCCGGCGGGCACGTACATGAACATGGCAATGCCGAGCCAGCCCATGATGGTACCGAAGTCGGCGACCGTGATGCCAAGAGCATTGGTCACGGGGATCAGCAGAGATCCCTTGAACGCCTCGAAGGAGACGTAGACCAGCTGGCCGGTCAGCACGACAGTGAGGAAGCCGCCGATGCGGCCCTTCTGCAAGAACTTAGGGAGGCGCGACTTTGTGCCTACTGAGGTTTCAGACATGTTGTTGAATTTACCTTTCGAGATTCACTCACTGAAGATGGGCAAAAGAGTCCGCAACATCGGTGAAGACACCGGTTGCGCCCCAATTGAAGAGCTCATGTGCTCGATCAATCGAGTTCACGGTCCACACGTTGACACCGAAGCCTGCCTCGCGGAAGGCCTCAACCTTGGACTTGGTCAGACCGCGGTCCTCGGGGTGAATGTATGACGCGCCAACCAGCTCGAGCATGGACTTCCAGTCGTCGTAGAGAGCACAAGTCTCGTACAGGCAGCCCACTTCGTACTGAGGTGCGCGTTCCTTAATCTTCGCCAGCAACACGTGATTAAAGGAGGAGAAGAAAACCTCTCGTTCGGGGTCAAGTCCAGTCAGCGCATCAAGAATCGAATCAATGAGGCGCATGGACATGGCGCCACCGGCCTCATTCGACTTGATCTCAATGTTGGCATTCAGTCCACGGCGGTTGAGGAGCTCGATCAGCTGCTCAAGGGTGGGCAGAGGCTGTCCGGTGAATTCCGGAGAGAACCACGAACCGGCATCGATCGATGCCAGATCTGCCTTCTCGAGGCCGTAGTACGACCCGCTGCGATTGGTCGTACGATCAAGCGACGTGTCGTGGATGACGATTGGCGTACCGTCACCAAGGATGTCGACGTCAGTCTCAATCCAGGTGAGACCAGCATCTGCAGTCTTTTCAAAAGCTGCAAGAGTGTTCTCGGGTGCGACACGGTTCAAACCGCGGTGTGCAAAAATGCGACGTTCCATAGAAGTTCACTGACTTCCTTGTCGAGGATGGACAAAACCTAAAGATCAGGGACTAATAGTCTCCGATCTCCGCTGTTAATTATGTGACTGGTGTGTTCCAGTTTCATGCTTATAAATGTGTTCCAGCACACAGATTTGCATATTTGCTAAACGCGAACATCAATAACTAAACGATGTTTAAGCAGGTCAGAAGGTATTGTATAGAAATTGCGCAGCATCTATCCAGCTTTGTGCACTTATGTGCAGTGGCGTATGCACCTATGTGCGGATGCATAGTTGTACTATTCGCCATTTTAGAGAAGCAGACAACTCGTCAGGTCTTATTTTTTCAATTAAGAATTGGGAACAGCTGCCGTTAAAGCGCACTTAATCCAGCAAGAACAACTACTGTTCAAGCAGCAATTTCCTCACTCATGCAGGTATCAGCTAGCACAAATTTCACATTGTTAGGATGAAGGCATGGCCTTGCTGTTCATACTGCTAATTTTCGCGATCATCATCGCCTTCCTCTTCTTCTACATGAGATTACTGCTGTGGATGATCTTCTCTCCCGACTATGTGCTTGTCATCGGGTTTGCCGGCATTTTCACAATGGACCATATGGCATGGCTGACATCCTCAGAAACGGCCCACTTCATTTGGGCTGTTGTTGCAATGGTTATTGTCGGATTCGCCTATCACAAGCTCAATAACCTGCTGTACTCGGTCTCTCAACGCATCTATGCGATTGTCAGTTTCCCAATTGTGGTCGTCTCAAGCCTGATCCTCATGCTGACTTTTGTTCTGAAAATGCTAGAAGAAGTTGCACCCAACCTTGCAGACGATCCAACCGTCGAACACGCTATTTACATTGTGCTTGCCCTCATCATTGCCGTTTTTGCATGGCGTAAACGGCAAACAACTATGGCCCAGCTGCACTCCCCCACGAACATCGTGCTCACCAACGGCAATGTGATGGTTGTGGAGAGCAGCAGTACTACGCCCATGTCACCGTATACACCGTCAGCGGCATCCTATACGCCGCCCGTGTCACCGTATTCACCACCAGCGACTCCGCCTACGTCGGCGCCCGGCGCTTTCCCACCGCCACCCGGTAAAGGCGGATTCAAGAATTACTGACGCTCGGGCGACCTCTTGGCTCCATTGGATGTCATAAGAATTCGCCGCAAGCGCCCCGGAAACGCACGTACTCTGAAACGCACGTACTCTGAAACGCAAGTGCCCCGCCAGCCGAAGCTGGCGGGGCACTGTGCTGCATCAAGCGCTAGACGCGATCCTTACAGCCGGTCACGCGGTCATATCTGTGTGATCCTCAACAGCTGCACGTCCGGCCTCCAGGCGTGCGACAGGCACGCGGAAGGGCGAGCAGGACACGTAGTCGAGTCCGACCTTGTGGAAGAAGTGGATCGATGCGGGATCGCCACCGTGTTCACCACAGACACCGAGCTTGATGTCCGGCTTGGTGGAACGTGCACGACGCACGCCCTCGGCCACAACCGTACCGACACCGTGAACATCGATTGACTCGAAGGGCGAAACACCAAAGATGCCACCCTCGATGTACTGCGGGAAGAACACGCCTTCGA
>CALIZH010000319.1 GCA_938028585.1 uncultured Actinomyces sp.
ACGGCTCCCGGCTCCTGGCGGCGGCCGTGGACCTGGCCCGTCAGGACGGGGCCAGGGCGCTCGTGGCCTGGGCGGTGCGCGGGGACGAATCGATCAGCCGGCTCCTGTCCTCGGTCGGCATGGCGCCCACCGGCGCCCACCGGGTGCTCGGCGTCGGCGAGGGCATCACAGAGGACTGCTGGGCGGCCTCGCTGTGAATCCAGCCGCATTCATTGCGACTTATTCACGCACCCATTGAAGGTTCTGTGACCTGTGCAGATGCTGGCGTCGGCTAGCCCTACGAATAAGCCTCATTTGACCAAATTCCAGTAAGGCGTCGCGAGTTCACCTGCGCAAGAAAGGCCACTAAGAAGTCGCCGGCACAGAGAAGGAACCCAACCACGCCACACAAAAAGGCGCGCCAGACACCCCTTGAATAACCTTCAAGATCACACATCACTACCACCCGAAACTCGAATTGTTTCGACGTACGCACCTCGCTGAAATCCTAGCCTTTTATACAGGGAGAGAACTCGACCCTCCTCCACATATGCGGAGACTTCAACAACGCGACGCCCCGAAACTCCCGACAACTTCTCCGCCGCCTTTGCAGCGCGAATGAGAAGTGCGCTTCCCACATGCTTCCCACGGGCATCGGGGAGCACAGCCAACGAGGCCACTCTCGGGCACTCGCCGATCCAAGGCGAGTCGACACAAACGACGGCGATCATGCGACCCGTTCGCTCGAACGCCCCAAACCAACATAGAGCGTTTGAATCACGCGGCCATACTGATGCCGACGGAAACGCACAGCGAAGCACTATTTCAATATCAGAACACCATTTCTTGGGATCTATCTCAGAGATATCACAATAGTCAGAGACGTCCGGTTCTTGGAGCACTTCGCAACACTCCGCCCCATCCTCATGCCATAGCCAGATCCATGGACGCAAAACCAAGGAAACAGAACATTCAGAGAGCTCGGACATGGCATTGAAAACACCCGCAGGGGCAGTAATTTCCGCTACCACCCCTAACTTTCTTTGAGACATCAGACACCGAAGTAAAGACGTCACATCAGCAACATCCCCATCTCCGACACCGACACAGTGCCCAAACTCATCAACATACCCAGCCAGCACTGCCGACTCGTAGCCATAAGCCGAAAACATATCTTTAGGCCCAGTCGTACACACATCCAAGAATACAGATCTCATCTTCACTTCCTCCAGAGGGACGAGGTGGGCCGCCACATCATTAATACCCACACCTTACCACCCTAGCTAAACACAATATCGGGACGAACCTTTCCCTCGCTCATCGCATCTGATGCCAAATGCCTCTGAATACGCATCCGACATAACATCACAAGTGCATATCCTACTGTGGCCAACACAATCAAAATTGCGATCATCGCCAGAAGGAACAGGTTGGCCATATAAAACACATTCGCCGCCAGCAAGAATAAAAACGAAAGATCAACAGCACTCCTCAGGCTCGCCAGCAGCCCGACGGGGACAACACGCCCTTTTTCAATCTTCTCGAACGACGAGAAAATAGACCACGCCGCTAAGCTAACTGTAATCAAAGCAGCGACATTATAGGACGCATCGATCTTGTGGGTTACGAGATGAGAAAATACAGTGAAGCAAATCGCCAAATTTAGAATACTAGTAACAATAAGAGCTCGCTCAAGTCCTGGATTAGAAACTCTCACCCCCAAATACAAGTCACTTGACTTTGATATGACATACTTTTGATCACTTATCAGCAGGCCAGATTCCCCCCTATGTGACACGATCGCCTGCTCAGGGGTCATCGTTGCTTTGACTGGCGAATGACGACAAGAATCGCTGACCTCAAGAACCATAGAATCCGCAAAATCCACGCCGTCAGGGCACATTATTTTAACATAATGCTCCCGCGCACAGGGAAATGAGGGAAGCAGGAAATGAAGTTGTCCTTTAATATTTCCCAGCTTCATTGCATACCGTTCTTCTCGCCTCCACAGCAGACGAAATCCTCGATGCTCCTTTTTTTGGCTCCGTTCACATGAAGAACTTCGGCGCTCCCCGTCACCGTCCTCGGGTCGGACTCTCTCACTCATGGCATTCGGAGAACTTGACACAGCAGTCGTAATGGAATACTTTACAATAGTGTGTTCAGACGCACCCGACACATCAAGATTTACGGTAGCAATGTAGTTCTCTGCCGCACATTCAATCATCGAGTCAATTTGACCCGAACTTTCGCCACTTCCAGACAAGCCCGAAGGAGAATTTAACGAACCTCCACGATCCTGCTTCATTCGAGTATTGATTTTTCCACTAACAGACTCTATGCATTCATCCAGCTCACTTGCTCCGCTAGATTGTTCCGGCATCAGGCGCGAAGCAATTATGAGGTCCCACGGCGACACATCCATCTCCCCCCACCTCAATGAGATAGGCGTATTCGACTCCACCGCATCAAATTCAACCATTGCCTCCCGACGCCAAACAAACAACGGAACCGGGAGTACTGGCTGAGATGACAGCCCACACTGAGACGCAATTTTTCGTAAACTGACTAAATCGAGATCTAGCGACACCCGCCGCACGGTGCGCTCCTGATCCAACACAGTTACCTTTTCAACTCTTCGATACACCCATGACGTGTCGCTGACCAACGCATCAAGGAATCTAGCCTCGCAGGCTGATTTGGAAAAAGACAATCCAGAAGAAACCATGATATTATAGTAACTGCCCAATCCAATACAGAGGTAGCCACGCGTATGACATCGATCACACAGCGGTCGATGTCGGCGTGAGCACGTCCTCCTTGTAAAGCATGGTAGGAACGACACCGCTGATGGCAATCAAGAACAATACCCATGATCCGCAAGCAGTCTGTGCAGGATCCATCAAGTGCTTACTGCGCTGATCCTTGAGAGCCGAGAGTGAGTGCGCCACCATAATCATTACCTACGACTGAGCGCCGCAGATCTGACTGAAACCTAGAAGTGACCATATTACTATAGTTAAACCGCCAGCAACCTTACTCGGGTATGAACGGCAATATTTTCTCCATGCCTTATCCGAGGATTTGAGAATCATCCTCCCGCATTCTGCGTTTGAACGGCGTCATCTTTTGAGCCACGCATCAAAGAAAGAGCGCAAACTACGATAGGAAGTCGACCCCTAAACTTACAAGTCGAGCAGGGCGTCCAGGCCGATGGTCAGGCCGGGGTGGCTGGAGACCTGCCGCACGGCGAGGACCACGCCGGGCATGAAGGAGGCCCGGTCGAAGGAGTCGGTGCGGATGGTCAGCTGCTCGCCGGGGTTGCCGAGCACGACCTCCTCGTGGGCGGTCAGCCCCCGCAGGCGCACGGCGTGGACGTGGACGCCGTCGACCACCGCCCCGCGAGCACCGTCGGGGTCGGTCCGGGTGGCGTCC
>CALIZH010000320.1 GCA_938028585.1 uncultured Actinomyces sp.
TTGTTAGGCTTGGTGAGGAGATAGCAAAATTCACTCGCGGCCCAGTGATCAGATACGACAGGCCAGGGTACGGAGCATCTCGATTCTGCACGGATGAGCCCTATTCCGTCACCCAGTCGGTCGACGAACTGGTCGAAATGATTCGGTGGTTACATGAGCGTTGTTATCAGGTCACCGTTGTCGGCCATTCCTATGGTGGGTTGCTCGCGCATCTTGCGTTGATGATGTTAGAGGAGCCCGACTGGTGTAATGCTGTGCTTATCGAACCGTCACATTTGCATGAGGCAGTGAGGGATCCGAAGCGGATACTGGGAGCATCTCTCGGCATAGAAAATCTGCGCAATCGGCACCTTTTGAGTCCGTTCGGGGGTGAGCTCCTGGATGCTTCAATCGGCCCACGTGCCTGCGATGGACAACGTCATCCCCATATCGATGCTGTGAGGAGGGAACGACGGAGCAGCCGCTGCATGCGCGCCACAAGGCGGGAATTCACCACGCTAGCACGACTTCTTTTTGATGGTATAATCACTCAAGGTCCACAGGCTTCAGCAAGCGTCCGCGTAGTCACCTCTGCACAGTCTGTAGAGGATGCCAGGCAACGAGATCTCTTCACCGCGTACGTTCATTACCCTGAGGATCTGATCACTCTGGAAAAGACATCTCATGACACGATCATCCTTGACCGGCACGCGGTGGAGAAAATCGCCCAGCTAGTGAAGGGTGGTGACACCAATGTTGCGTAACGCTATTGCAATTATTTTTGGTTCGTGGTTTACTTTGACTTTACTCGGCCAGCACCCGGGAGGAAATCATCGAAGTAGGGAACTTCTAGCACGATTGAGCTCGACAATCTTTATGCCTAACTGGGCTTTTTTCGCACCTAATCCGGGAACTTATGACGACCACCTTTTTTACAGGATCCGGGAAGGGAATGGTTTTTCTCTATGGAAAGAGACCAATGCAACTAGCAATAGGGACAGCTCAGCATGGTTATCCCCCTTCTACTCTGGGGTGTCTCGACAGTCCAAGGGGATTATAGATATCTTCTCCACCCTTGAGAGCTTGGCGAACGTTAATCTCTCCCAAGACGACCGTGATATTATACAAGCAGGACGTCAGGCTATCGCCAATTTCATGGTTGTTAACACAACCGATATCTCACGGCACACATTAGAGTATGAGGTAATGCTAGTCCGTTCCACAGGCTACGAACAACATGAGAAGCCAGTATTCTACTACCGCTTCACCGTCCGGAATGGAATCGCTGACGCACCGCATTGATTCGTTCTCTACAATCACCGGCTGAAAGTTTGAACTAAGAAACCGAATCTATGACAATCTGCAATCTTCTGCGAAACAATGCAGGACTGATAACACTAGGACTCATCCTATCGTTGTTGTCAACTGTCGCGACACTCCTTTTACCTGCA
>CALIZH010000321.1 GCA_938028585.1 uncultured Actinomyces sp.
GACCAGTAACGAAACACCTTCGACAAACGGCGGCGTTTTCCAGACGTTCCAAGGCGGAACCGCATACTGGCACCCCGGTTCGGATTCCTATTTCGTCCACGACGCGATCATGGGAACCTACGCTTATTACAACTGGGAACGTGGGGAACTTGGATACCCCTTAAGTGACGAGACCGCTACGGCTAATGGCGGTATCTACCAGATTTTCCAAGGTGGAACCGCATATTGGTCGCCGCGCTCCGGCTCACATGCTGTCACATCTGATTTGCTTGCCGAATACGGTAATCACGGGTATGAGCGCGGCCACTTGGGATACCCAACCTCTGAGCCCTATTGGGATGGCAACCGCCGTAAGCAGAACTTTGAGCACGGTGTTCTAGAAAAAGCCGCCGACTTCAACGTCACGTGGGCCGGGCAGCCCAATAACTATTTCTGCGGTCCGACCAGTGGTTGGATGATCCTCAACGCGATCGGCGCGCACCAATCTGCGCAAGGAACACCGCTCAGCATTGATGCAGTTGCAAGCCGCGACTACATGAACACTGTGAGCTACGGCTACACAAGCTTCCACGATCGTCGGTTCGAGTACGGAATGAATCATTGGTTGGGCCGTGATGCTTACACCACGATTCATACTCCTTCCGTTGATCAGGTCCGTGATTCCGTAAAGGCTTCCTTCTCCAAGGGATTACCGACCGCCGTTGATGCTCAAGAACGCCGAGGAGGTCCCCACTACAACGGTCACCCAAACTCGACCTTCTCCCACATCATGGTCGTGACTTCCTACGATCCCAACACCGATTCCATGCGGCTTGCCGACCCGGGAGTTCACTACCTGTGGAACGGTGAGGAACAGTTCTGGTACCACCTGCCCTCATTCACCCAGAACTTCCTCCAAACCGAGGTTGAACGCGATGGACGCGAACACATTGGTATCTACACCGCGCGCTGAGAGTTTGGGTGTTCCGGGAGCGCCGACTATCCCGGAACATCCCGGCTTCCATTCTCATTCCCGAGGCCGCGCGCCCCTGCGCCGCTTTGCTTTCTTCAGCGCTTGCGCTCTTGTGGCCCTTGGCGGCTGCGCAAGCGGAGGGAGCGGGGATTCTTTGGTCTCGGCGAGCGCGAGTGTATCGCCTCGTCAGATGAACGGCGTCTTCGAGCCTCTCATTGCCCCCTCTGCACTTGAGGATCCGCACGAAGCTGCGTGCACAGATCTCTCTCTTCCTTTTGAGATCATCGCGATGCACGCGAGCGATCAGCCATGCGAATTGTCTCCATCGGGGCAAACCCAAGAGGCTTCCGTAGATGAGAAATGGTCACTGGGCGGGGATTTCCGCCAGATCCCCTCTCTTCCCCTCGACGGCTCTCAGGTTTTCGGCTCATCCACACACGACCCGAACGACCTGTACTCCTACAAGCCCGCAATTCTCACCCCTCAAGGGGCACGCGATCTATCTGCCCACCTTCTTCGAGAAGACGGAAACTACGTTGAGCCGCTCGATGGAACACAAAACGGTCCTTGGATTACTTTCCTTGGCCGACAGGTTTCTTCGTCCTCGACCGGAGATCACCAAGAAGACAATGTCTTTGCCCCGTGGACGATTTACTCCTGGAATAAGAACGAGCAACGTTTGCGCACTGTGATGACATGGAGTGATCTTCCCGCTCATAGTCCACGAAGCTCAGGTGAGCTTCCTCCTGTCAGCGATGGGACGCACGCGTTTTACGGTGCAAAAGCTTCAACTGATCACGGAGATTTTTCACTGATCATCGCCCAAGGCCTCGACGATTCAACGCATTCCAACAAACCGCAGATTCTCCTCTTTGGTGCCTACCCGGCGGTCTCTGAGCAGGGGCTCAGCGTAGTTGCTACTACGAAGGACTCACCGCTGCCCTCTCGCATCGCCACGCTCAGCGGAACTGATTTCTCAAAGGTCACCACACACTTCGACCTCAAATCACAGGACTATCGAATCAGTGGGCTCTACGCGGCCGGAGATCACCACGCAGTCCTCGTCACCCCCTCAAGTACTTCTTCCGAGGCCTCGTCCTTCCTTGGGCTCTGGGGCAGCTCTTCCACCGACTATCCCACGCAGTGGATCATGGTCGACTCGCGAACTCCTTGGGTGTCCATCGGTGAAGAGGCAATCGCGTGGGGTGCGGGATCGCAGGCAAACAATGCACAGATGTACCTGCGTCCATGGGAAACCGGGCAGATCACGCGTCTGGGAGAAACCCCCGGATATTCGCGTCCCGTTGTCGCAGCAAGTGGACACACAGTGATGATCCCGCGTGTGAACAGCCAGGGTGGCATTCAATGGGGTATCGGAGAATTTACTGCGGAATAACACGCGGAGAACTCAAGTAACGATATGATAAACGCGATGAGTACTCCACAACCGCGCGATGCGCGACCGATCCTGCACTCTGCGACGCTCCCTTTTAAGAGCGGTGCGGCACGAGTGGTTTCACTGGTTGCTTTCACCTGTGTTCTGCTGCTGGTGTGGACAGTGTTTTTTGTCTATCACAGCTTTGGTAGCCAGCTTTCGGCAAACAGCATCAACACAAATGGTCTTGGAAATGCGAACTCAACCGAATCCGCAGCACCCGCGGACTCTTTTGAAGGTCGCGCCGTCAATATCTTGATTTCGGGTATTGATTCACGACAGAACCAAGGCGATGACGCCAATGGTGATCCCGATGAACTTTCGTCTATCCACTCAGATACGACCATGTTCATGCATATTTCTGCGGACCGCTCGCGAATCCAGGTCGTCTCTATCCCCCGAGATCTCATCACCGATATTCCCTCGTGCCGCCGCTCCGATGGCACGACATCCTCTGCCTACACGGGAATGTTTAACTCCGCGTTCTCAACGGGTTCGAATGACACCGATATCGCAGGTGGCATCGCCTGTACCGAAGCCACAGTTGAGCAACTAACCGGAACAAAGGTTGATGGCTTTGTCGTCGTCGACTTCCACGGTTTCCGCGGCTTGATTGATGCTCTTGGAGGGGTCTGGTTCGATATCCCCGAAGATATCGATGATTCCAAGTCAGACCTTCACGTTCAAGCAGGCTGCCAGAAGCTCGATGGCAAGACTGCACTTGCCTACGCGCGCACACGCTACGCCGTTGGGGATGGCTCCGACCTTGGCCGTATCTCCAACCAGCAGAAGCTTGTCGCGGCAATTATGCGCGAGTTGATGGCGAAGAACTTCGTCTCTGATCTTCCCTCACTCTTGTCTTTCACAAAGCAGGGTCTTTCAGCTCTGCAGCCTTCGCAGAACCTGTCAAACATCAACACCGACGTGGGCCTGATGCTCTCGCTCACTTCGGTCAATCGTTCGAATATCCAGTTCATCACCTCACCGAACCAGTATTCACCGGTTGACCCAAACCGAGTCATCAACTTGGAGCCTCAGTTCAGCCAGGTGTGGGAAGCAATCCGCAAGGACCAGCCCTTCCCCGCGACAATTGAGTTCACGAATGGCAGCGGTGAAGACGGACAGACGAATGCTCCCGCTCAGGATCCTTCGGCCTCGCCTTCCACATCACAAAGTGCATCTGCTTCCGCAACGCCCAGTGCAAGCGCGTCGCAATCTCCAAGCGCCACGCCAACTCAAAAGCCCTGTCCCCCGGAGAAGTGATGACTCAGCCGCCTTCATTCCAACCTGATCCTTCACGTCGGCGGCCTCGTCTCTCAGAGGTCGCTAACGCTGGTGCCCAGAATGAAGAGGCGGTTGATCGCCCCCGCAGTGTCCCCACTGAGTCCCCGCAGTCCTCTCCTACACAGCAGAGGACACCGGTTGAGCCTTCCCGCGTTCAAGAAGAGGCGATGCCTCCTTCCTTTGCGCCCCGTGCACGACGAACCCAGCCTCCGGCCTACGCCCCCTCAGCTCCAGCACGAGAATCCGTAGGTGCGACTTCCAGACCTCCTGTGCAGGCATCAACGCAACGCCCGCACTTCCAACCTGTTCAAGCCCAGCCCAGCGCACGCCAAGCTGCAAGCGTAAGCCCAGCGAAGCCTCGTCAGAGGAAGAAGAGGCGCTGGCCTCTTGTCGTCGTCGTGTGCGTTCTGCTCATGTTGGCATGGCCGGTTTTCCTGATGATTGATGCCAACTCTCATTTGAAGAGGATCGATGCGCTGTCAGGAAGTGCCAATACTTCTGGAACTACGTATCTATTAGCAGGCTCAGATTCACGCGCAGACGGCTCGGTTCCCGATGACACCGAGGGGCAACGCGCAGATTCGATCATGCTTGTTCACGTTGCCCCCAATGGACAGACCAGCAATATCTCCCTCCCCCGCGATACCTATGTCGAGATCCCCGGCTATGGCTGGGACAAGCTCAATGCCTCGTACGCTTATGGAGGCCCCGCGCTCTTGGTCAAGACGGTCGAAAACCTCACCGGACTCACCGTAGATCACTACGCGGAGATCGGAATGGGCGGGGTGTCCAACATTGTCGATGCGGTCGATGGGGTGAATCTGTGCTTCGATCTCAGCGTTGAGGATGAACGCTCGGAGCTCAATTGGGAAGCCGGATGCCATGACGCCGACGGTAAGACTGCTCTGGCATTTGCGCGCATGCGCTATTCGGATCCACGGGGTGACATCGGACGTGCTGAACGCCAGCGTCAGGTAGTGTCGAAGACCGTTTCGAAGGCGATGAAGCCTGCAACGTTGCTCAACCCGATGAGCGCTCTGCGCGTTGAACGAGCTGGCGCTTCCGCATTTACGGTCGATCAGGACTCATCTGTTATTGACGTTGCACGCTTGGTACTGGCATTCCGTGAGGCGCAAAACTCCGGAATGACCGGTGTTCCCCCGATTGAATCTTTGGGTTATGCAACATCGGCGGGAAGCGCGGTGCTGCTTGAAGATACGACTGCACCGGATTTCTTCGCCAAACTTCGTGCTGGGACGCTCACAAAAGACGACCTAGCATCGCAGTCCTCATAATCGGGAAGTCCTTGAGGCACAGTGCTGATCTCAACTTGCAAGTTGCGTCTTGTACTCGAAAGTCGTGCCCACCGTTAAACAGCAGTCAGGAGTTGTTGCGAAGGCTCCAGATGGAAAAAGCCGCAAGAGAAATAGCGTCTTGAAGCTGGCCACCCGCAATCATCTCTTTGAGCGAAGCAAGGCTGACCCACTGAAGCGCATCAACTTCTCCATCAATAGCTTGACGCTCCTGAGGTGGGACCGTGCAGGAGACAACTTCGACGTGCCCGGCAAGGATGCCAGAATCAGGGTAAATCTGTCCCAAGGAGTGTCCGTTTTCCCCATAAAATCCGGTCTCTTCAAGGAGTTCACGAAGGCCAGTCGCTACCCCATCCGCATCCGAATCCTCGCTCATCCCTCGCGGGAATTCCCAGAGTTCACGCTCGATGGCAAGACGTTGCTGACGGACCAGGGCAAAATCACCGTTCTGGTTTCGAGCAATCGCAACAGCCCCGGCGCGATTTCCCCCGATAAAGACACGGTGCATACGCGGAGTCGCATCATTACCTTCGACCCACAGGGGAAAGTTTTCTGCGTGCCAAACCTGGCTCCATTTCATGGCGTCTCCTTGTGCCTGATGGGATGAGTTTTGAGTGGTTATCGAGTCGTCGAATTTAGGCCTGAGCCAATCGGATTTCAGACATCATCCTTGAGGGACGGAGCTTAAAGAGCTCCCGGACATCCGAATACGGGAAGGATGCAAGGAACGCAATTGCCGTCCACAAGACATTCATCCAAAGAGTATCTTCACCAAACCATCCTGAATCATGTGCGGTCAGGAAGAAGGCCAAAATGGTGACAGCGATGCAGCGAAGCACTCCGCTGAAGAAACGTTTACGCCACTCCACCGGATCGATTTCGAACTCTCGAATGAAGAGCGCAAGAGAGCGCCACGCGTTACGCGAGGCTCGTTTCACTCTGATTTCCTCAGCGGGGTGTGCATCTGTGAGGGCACTGAGTTCAAGCTGAGCAGCGCGAGCGCGGGCGGTCATCGGGTGGGTCAGCACTCGCTGGTACTGTTCGGGAGAAAGGGTTCCCATGGCCTCGGTAATTTCCCCATTGACGGAAAGTCCGCGCGTACTTCCCCCAAGTCCCCCACGACCAGAGCCAGTTTTTGACGCAACTCGCAGCCCAATGCGGGCAAGTATCAGTCGGGTGTTTTCTTGCAAGCGGGCACGCCAATATTGCTTTCTACTCTGCGGTGGGACGCACATCCCCCACTGACGCTGCGCCCGGACTTCCGCATCATCGGTGCCATCATCGTCGGCGATCATCGTAAAACTCATGCGTGAAGTTGCGGTATCGAGGAGCGCAAGACGCTGATGCATGGCTGCATCCTCGTAAAGAAGTGAAAACCAGCGCAATGCACAGCGCGCCTGAGGCGCCGTGAGCACAGCACGATAAAGCTCTCCTTCTGAGGCATCAAGATCTGCCGGCGGGGCTTCTTCCATCCAATGGGACAGGAGTGAGACAACATCTCCACGCCGAGCTGATCGCGTCACTTCCCCACCGTCATTGGCAATCCACTTCGGCAGCCAGGCCCGCAAAGTGCGAGCAATTGCGATCGCTTCGCTATCTTCAAGATCCTCGAGGCGACCGTGGTTCTCCCAGAAAGCAGCATCCTCAACGCTAGGGGTTCGAGGCCAGGTCATGAGGTGAACACGCATGCCTTCCATCGCGCGCACCCATTGATCGCGTCCTGTCTCAATAAGCCGTGCCGGATCTTGTCGAGAACGCGGTACCGAACAGTACGCCGGGTGCGGCTTCCTCTCTTCGGTTTCCGTTTCGCTGAGCCCTTTGAGCAGCAGGGCAAGCCGGGCAGGTCCCTCAGTCATCGAATGAACTGTAGGCACATCACTTTCAAAGACAGCGCGTGCAGCAGAAACAAAGCCTTCGCGCTCAACCTGACGGCGTTGAAGATCCGCCCACTCGGTACGTTCTTCAAGGCTCACAGGGCGCGCAAAC
>CALIZH010000322.1 GCA_938028585.1 uncultured Actinomyces sp.
GCGCACGTGCTCTCCGAACTCCGTCACCTGACGGTCGATCCTGTAGCCCGACATGTTCCTCCGTTCACTATGACGACCATCGTAGCCTGAACTGAGAGTTATGGCGATGCTGCTAGTCGTATAGTTCAACGCACTTGGAGAGGGCAAAGGTTCCGGTAACTGAAGATCGCTCCCCAGATGCCTGGGCTGCTCGCCGGCGGGTTTCAGCCTCGAGGTTCAGCGGCAGGGTGCGGCGGCCTTCGTTGACCCGCAGGCGAAGATCTGCTGGCCAGCAAACCTGTATCCGCAGATCAAGAGCGGCCTCACGTTAGGTTCCCTCATGGGGCCCGGCTCGGGCGAGCCCTTTCAGCCGACGCCCACAGCCTGGACTTCGTGACGGTCCAGCCCAGCGAGGGACAGCCCGTGGTGGTGGCATCCTGAGCGAGGCGACGACGGAGCAAGCAACTCCAGTAACCGCGCAATGGCAACGTGAAGCTTGCCTGAATCGGTCAGAGCTCAGAAGGATCGGCACTACCTGAGTAAATCTCATGCATGAACTGTTTCCGAGCCTTCATAGCATGTATCAGCAGTTCGTAGCCGTCGTCGAAAACAAGGACCACGAGCTCCAGCACCCTTCCGGACTCATCGACGCCAAGAACAAGCCATCGACGCGGATCATCCTCATCGTCCAGAGGGCGCGAGTTCAGCACATGTCCGTAAGCGTGCCACAGATCCTCATCGCCGAGATGGTCCTTCACATAGTGCTTGCGGGCAGACCGATGGATATCAGGCAGCGGCATGAGCCCATTGCTTGACAGCGGCTCGCACGGCCTCCGACCGGTTCGTAATCCCCTCATCAGCGGCGCGCTTCAGCAACGCGGCCAGAAGTTCCTCATCGAGGCGAACAGTCACAACCATGCCGGGCCCCCGCCCGACTGGGGGGCGCCCAGGAGTCGGACGGGGCAGCTGCTGAAGGTCGTAACCAGTCTCAGCTTCGTCAGCCCAGGCCTGGATCTGCTCGTCGCTCACATGACGTCCGTGGAGAAGATGCTTGCCCATGGCAATATCGTATACGAAACTCGGTCGCGGAGTCTTCCCCCTACCGCAACACTCGACAGCCAGACACCACCACCGAGCCAGACAACGACCCCGCGCTCTGACGGCCCTCGGATGCTTCTGAACCGCTACCAGCGGTCGACCTTCGTTGCCCCGCAGACGGCGCTCTGCCAGCCGGTGAACCTGCAGCCGCGAATCAAGAGCACCTTCAAAATGGGCCGCGCATTGAGAGCGGCTCGGACGAGCCCTCCCAGATAGCCCTCCACAGTCCGGGCTTCGTGGTGGTCCAGCCCAGTGAAGGCCAGCCGGTGGCGACGACATTCTGAGTGCCGCCCCGGCAGAGGAGTCACATGACTACGACCTTCGTTCGATCGGCACATTACTTGAAGGTCAATATCAAGCCATTCAGATTGCTAAACCAGCAAGGATATCCGAGGCGCCTACCAGCCCCACCCCTCCAACACCATCCAGTCAATCGAGTCCACACGAACCCCACAGACGAGGACAATCCCCAGATCAACTACTTCGAATCCCATCAGACATGTCATTCTCAACACAAGAACCGCCGTCACATTCTACACTAGAGTCTTCCCACCCCCTCTCGCCGACCGCAAAAGAATCCGATGAGATAAACTCGCTACTATATCTCACCCGAAACTCCTTGCAAACAGTCCAGAACATCCCAATCAAGGATAGCGCAACAACCACCACCACATACCAAACGCGAGCAGCAAAAGAACTATCCCCAGACTGCGAGAACACTCGAGCCACGACGACAGGAAGGTGGACCTGCATAAAATTTTCAGCCTCAACACTAGAAACAGAATCTGCCTGCATCACCAGGCCGGGATTGGCGCGCAGATATTCTTTGCTTAAACTCAAGCAAATACTAAACGGGTCTAGATTAAGTTCGAACGCAAAAAACACGACCAGGATATTAAAAAATATAACTGGAACGACATTCCTGTAGATAATATTATCGACGCCACTCACAATATGACATGATGTCGTACATAAACCTAACAGCAATCCGACAACACCAAAGGCTGCGGGAAATTTTAGCAGAACGCTTCCGTCGAACAATACAGACGACGAAAACTCGTTAACCGAAATACGCATGCCGACCACTAATGGAGCCATAGCGGCAGACAAAAACCCGACGACGCCAGCAATTCCCACGCAGTTACTCAGATGAACGGCAGTAGCTTTAAAATCGATCCTCCACTTAAGGAACTTCGTTATACGAAGCCCCAAAAGAAATGAAAACACCACCCCCAACGGAAGCAGGATTGACGATAAAGATACAACCGAAATAAACCCTAGAGCCGCCGTTACCACTTCCGTCATCGAAGAATCCGTGAAAAGCGAATACGGAAGCATCATTAAAAATGCCGCAATGAGTATCAGGAATGCCGAAAGATACGTCATTAAAGATGGGTTTGCGATCCTTTGGATTCTTTTTTTATCAACCCCCTCAGCCCACCCTTTAGGCGCCACCACTCTATCAAATATGAAGAGCGCTCGAGTCAGACTATCAAGCGCCTCACTTACCCACTTCGTTGCAGATTTTAATTTACCTCGAAAGTAATTACCGCAGAACATGGGAACCTCAATTCTGCATAACGTCACACGTCTTATTACCC
>CALIZH010000323.1 GCA_938028585.1 uncultured Actinomyces sp.
TGAAGGTCGTTGATGTCGGTATTCAACGCACCCTTGAAGCCATTGCAGAGCAGGGATCGGGCTCAGTTATTTTGGCTTCTCACGACGCCGATTTTCTGCCGCAAATTCAGGATTTGCTTGAAAATGGACACCGCGTCGGGATTATGTGTTTCAAGGAGTTCCTCTCCAGCCAGTTCCATGAATTGGAAGATTTGGGCCTTGAAATCATTGACCTTGAATACGATGCGCACGCATTCCAAGTGCAGCTTCCACGTATTCACATCATCGATATCGACGACTTCGACCCCTTCGACTACATCTAAAACGCAAAAGTGTGGGCCCTGGAATCCAGGGCCCACACTTTTTATGTAATGAATCAGTTCTGCTGCTTCAGTGCTGCAAGACGAGCTTCAATCTCGACCTGCGAAGCATCGGTCTCGAGCTCGGCAAACTGGGCGTCGAGCGAAGATGCGGCGACCTCTGCCTTGCCCTGCGCAAGTGCCTCAGTGTGACGAACCTTGTCCTCGAAGCGTGAGAGTTCGGAAGAAGGATCGAGGATGTTGATCGAGGAAACGGCATCGGTAACCTGTGCCTGAGCCTCGGCTGCCTTCTGGCGAGCAACAAGCTGATCGCGCTTGATCTTGAGCTCTCCGAGCTTGTCCTTCATCTGCGTCAGACCGGTCTTGAGCTTCTCAACAACCTCGCGCTGTGAGGCAATGATCGGCTCAGCGGTCTTTGCTTCGCCTTCGAACTGGATCTGCTTGCCGATGGCGACGCGTGCGAGGTCGTCCCACTTCTGTGCGCCAGCCTGATCACCGGCCGCGCGCAGTTCCTCAGCCTTTGCCGAGGCAGCGGCTGCCTTGCGTCCCCAGTCTGCGGCGACTGCGACGTCTTCTTCGTGGTCCTTTTCAGCCAAGCGGAGGTTGCCGACGGTCTGTGCGACTGCGGTTTCTGCTTCTGCAATGGAGTTCGTGTAGTCACGAATGAGCTGGTCGAGCATCTTCTGCGGGTCTTCAGCGCGGTCGAGGAGCGCGTTGATGTTGGCCTTGGCCAGCTGCGAGATGCGTCCGAGAATGGTCTGCTTTTCCGCCATTGTTTTCTCCTTGGGATGCGGGAAAGGGATGTTGGTTGAACTATACCTTAATCAGAACGAGTCTGTGTGACCTGATCCACTGGAGCCGCCAAAGCTTCCTGAGGATCCGCCGAAACCGCCGAAACTGCCGCTATTGCTGGAGCCTCCGCCACCCCAACTCGATCCGCCCCAACCGCTATCCCAGGAACGACGGTGTGAACCGCCCGAGGAAAGGATGCTGTCGAGAACCGACCAGACCAGGGCTCCGGTGAGGCCATCCGCAATACGGCTTCCGGATGACGGCTGGGGAGTAGTGAGCGGGGCTGTGATCGCTGCCTGTGCGTAGGTAATTGCTGTGCGTGCCTGGGTTGCAGCGCTCTCGTCGTTGCCCTGGTTGTGGAATGAGTGGGCATTTTGGAGTGCGGAGCGCGCAAAAGAAAGTTGGGAACGTGCATCGAATCCGACCAAGGATCCGTGGCTTGTGATGTGCTGGTTCGCGCGCGCGACCTCTGAATCAGCCTGCGAAAGGAGCGCCTCGATTCCCGATTGAGCGCGCTGGGCGCGTTCTTCGGCGCTGCGCAGGGGAGCCAAGGCCTCGTCAAGCGCAGCCTCCGCAAGACGCAAGGATTCAAGGGCAGCAAGGGGATCGCCCTGGCCGTTTTGGGCCGCATGGCCGCCGCTAATAGCGGCCTGAGCTGAATCCACCAA
>CALIZH010000324.1 GCA_938028585.1 uncultured Actinomyces sp.
TGAGGCGATGGGTTTTGCCGGTGTCATGGCTGGCCCCCTGGTTCGTTCCTCCTACCGTGCAGGCTTATTGTGGGCAAAGGGAATGCGCGCCCGAGGCTTCGAGATCCCGCCGCATCTGGCACACATTGAAAACTCGGGATCAACCCTGCAGGAAGCTGGATCGGTGCTCGACCGTTTGAAGAAGCGACAGGAGCTCCATCGTTCAATGGCTGCCGCGCAGTCTGCACAATGACAGGGCAAGAAACGAGCGGCGTAAGAACACCGAATCTCTCCCCCGCTCATGCGCTACTTGCTGCCGCGCGTCAACGTCCAGAACGTCCAAGTCTGATCGATGCTTCTAGCGGACGCACTCTGTCGGTAGAAGAAAGCGCGAGGCTAACCCGCGGACTCGCGTGGTATTTCCATTCCTTAGGGATTGGGGCCGAAGACCGCATCGTTGTGTGCGCGCCAAATAGCATCTGGCACTTTATTGTTCACACAGCAGCGTCGTGGATTCATGCGGTCACTGTTCCCGTCTCGCCTTTGCTTCCGTACAACCAACGGCAAGAAATTTACGAGCTCGTATCCCCCGCACTGATCATCAGTGCCGATGGGCATTCCGTTGACGGTGTTTCGGCACTCCCTATCTCTCTCATTGAAGAACGCGCATCACAGGCCATCAATCAAAGCCCCGCCGATTGGGAGCCTTTGACATGCTACGAGCAGACTGCGGCTTTGGTTTTCACGTCCGGCACTTCAGGGAAAATGCGTGCTGCTCAGCTCAGCCATGCAAATCTATGGTGGGCATCTCAGTGCTTTAGGGATGGTTTCGAGTACTCCCCTGGCTCTGCGATCTGCGGAGTCGTCGCACCGCTGTCACATATCGGGGGTTTCAACGGAACCTCGATGGATATCTTCACTCACGGTGGAACCGTAGTTGTTTTTTCCTCTTTCCAGCCTCTCTCAGTGGTACGAGGTATTGAGAAATGGCGGATTTCGATCATGTTTGTCGTACCCGCTATGTGCCACATGCTGCTCAAGGCAGCCCATGAAAATAACGTGGATTTAAGCTCATGGACACACCCTTTGGTAGGTGGCGACGCAATGGGCGAATCACTGTATTCGAAGATGCGGGAGGCTGGGCTTTCCCCCATTCATGTTTGGGGGATGACAGAGCTCGGCGGAGCCGGCACTTTCCTGAGTCCCGAGGCCTGGCAGCGTCATCCCGGAGCCATCGGCTATCCCTTCCCGTACATTGAGTTGCGCCTGGTTGATCCGCAAGGAAACCCCATTGACGAGGCCGGGCACAGCGGCTCTATTGAAGTGCGCGGTCCCGGGGTGGCAGCATGCTACTGGGGTGACGAGCCACGCCACCCGGATGAGTGGTTTTCAACCTCAGATATTGGTGTTTTTGATTCAGACATGTGCCTCCACATCCTTGGTCGCGCATCACGAGTTATTAACACCGGCGGTGAGCTCGTCTCCCCCATTCGCGTTGAAGAAGCTCTTCGCACTCTCGAATCAGTTGCTGATTGCTGCGTACTCGGACTGAAAGATGAAATCTGGGGACAGATCGTTGCAGCAGCCTTAATCCCCGCTTCTGATCAGCGCCCGTCATTGCGCGAATTACGTGAAGAGCTCAACGAGGCCTTGGCGCCTTGGCAGCATCCTCGCAGTATTGTTTGGGTCGATGCGCTCCCCCAAACAACAACTGGGAAAGTCGATATTTCCAAGGTATCGCGGTTATTTGAATAAAAGCTACGTGTAGAGAAAATGTGGGGTGCAGACGGATGTCTGCACCCCACAACGCATAAAGCGGCTCTTCAGAGTTGAGTGTGGGTGACCGGGTGTTGAGCGGG
>CALIZH010000325.1 GCA_938028585.1 uncultured Actinomyces sp.
CGTCTCGGTGTCAAAACCCATCCACGGGTCGTCGATCCAGCTCATGATTGCTCCTGTCTTTGCCGGTTCCTCCAGTGTGGCAGAGGGCGGGCACATCTGCGTACCGGGTGTGCCTGGAAAGTGTCAGCACTGCTGGGTTTCGTGTCTGAGTATCTGATTAACCAGATGTTGATTTGAAGCTTTAAAGTAGACGAATGTATATGCTGTAAAAACAGCTGAGGCGAAGAGGAGTGCGGCTGTGGCATATGATGCCAATTGGGGGACCGAGGGGAAGACTAGTCCGAAGAATGTAGCCGCAAGTCCAAGCCAGCTAGCGTATCTGCTGCCGATTTCACTCACGATTTCCGGATTTGAAAGTCCTTCTCTTGCGCCTTTCCTTTTCAGTCGTTTCTGCCAAAGATTGAGGGCTGCATTGTGCTCGTACTTGCCTGGACCGCAGATCGTCTTGAATGCCCGCAGGGTTCTTTTATTTGTATAAAAGTTGTTGATGTCACGTGCCATGCCCTTTTGAATTTGGTTGACGCGATGGAGCTTTAGTGCGCATGTGGCAAGCAGGGTAAGTAGTATTGCCGGAATCGCGTAGTGAATGTAAGGCGGTTCCTCTGCTGATGCTTTCGATAATATGCTTTTTTGAAAAAAATCAATTCCGTAAAGTGTGAGCAGGAAAGCAAATAGCTTTGTGAGTAGCTCATATTGCTGATTTTCAACCTTATAAAGCTCTTCTTGTGCACTAAATCTATTTTCTTCGTGTGCCTGAGTTTGTTGAGTGCCTCTGTTTTGGGTGTCGATGTTTCGTGTTGCCTGTGTGGTGTCTGATGAATTTACTTTTACTGTTTGCTTCTTTTTCTTGTGATTAGTGTTTCGTTTTCTGTTGTTATTTCCCATGTGGCTAGCTCTATTCCCGTTATTGTTAGTTGCGTCATATGTGCTGTGAAGTCTTTGGGTGGGGTGGCGGCGCCGTATGTTCTATGAAGTGCTAGTGTAAACCTCGTTTCGGTCTGATTTGTACGCGCTGTGTGTTAAGTGTAACGCGTTGTGGGCGTTGTGAGTGTGATGCTTGCCGATGTTGTGCGCGTTGTGTGGCAGAGGGCGGGCACATCTGCGTCTCGGAGGCAGTAGAATCGGTTCATGAGCCACGAAGTCGAAATCGGACGCGGCAAGCGCGGTCGGCGCGCCTACACACTGGACGACATTGCGCTCGTGCCCGCCCGGCGTACGCGCGACCCCGAGGACGTTAACGTCGGCTGGCAGATCGACGCCTACCACGTCGACATTCCTCTCATGGCCGCCCCTATGGACTCGGTGATGAGCCCGGAGACAGCGATCGCCTTTGGTCGCCTCGGTGGCATCGGCGTCCTGGATCTGGATGGACTGTGGACCCGCTACGAGGATCCCGAGCCGATCCTCGACCAGATCGCGCACCTCGGCGAGGAGGAGTCGATCGCGACCCTCCAGCGCGTCTATTCGGAGCCGATCAAGCCCTCGCTGATCACGGAGCGGCTCACGCAGCTGCGCGAGGCCGGGGTGGTCGTCGCCGGCAAGCTCTCGCCCCAGCGCGTCCAGCAGCATTGGCGCGCGGTCGTGGACGCGGGCGTCGACCTGTTCATTATTCGCGGCTCCACAGTGTCCGCCGAGCACGTGTCGTCGCGCCGCGAGCCCCTCAACCTCAAGCGCTTCATCTACGAGCTGGACGTCCCCGTCATCGTCGGCGGCGTCTGCACGGACACGGCGGCCCTGCACCTGATGCGCAGACGAATACCATGTTGGAAATGCTTCGGAAAGTGCCTCTCGTTACAGTAGATGGGCAGGACAAGATAACTGTCAATGGGAAAGCGAACTTTAAGGTTTACGTCAACGGAAAGCCCAATAAGATGATGAGCGATAATCCGTCGGTGGTTTTGAAGAGTTTTCCCGCCAGTGTAGTAAAGAAAGTGGAAGTTATTACTGACCCAGGAGCGAAATATGATGCGGAAGGCACATCGGGCATACTGAATATCGTCACTGCCACGGAGGCGACAACGACTGGTTATACTGTAACGCCTACGCTTTATTGGAGCAATCGCGGATGGGGAGGAAATTTTTTTGGTATGGCGCAGATAGGTAAACTGACGCTTTCTGCGCATGGAGGAGTAAATGGAGAAAATTCGTTGCGCAATACGACGGAATCGGAACGTGAACTCATCCTTGATCCTGTTAATCATTTGCTGAAAACAAAAGGAGAATCCTATAATCATGGGACTTATGGTTTTGGAGGCTTAGATGCCAGTTATGATATTTCGAAGCATGATTTGCTGAGTGTTAGTAGTAGTATTTATGCTGGCAGGCAGAAGGGACATGGCCTTTCTTCAACATTCTTGACGGGAAATGCAGGGACTGTTTATTCTTATGACAATGTGAACCATAGAGACAGTCGATATCATGGGATAAACACCAGTGTCGACTATCAGCATCAGTTTGGTAAAGAAAATCAGAATTTGACCGTTTCTTATCGGTTTAGTTCGGATTTGAGAAACAATAAGACTCTCAATGTTTACGACAATTTGCAAAGCGTGCCTTTCGCGCTGAAAGATCGCCGTATCGACCCTGATAATAAATCGCAAGAACACACAGCACAGATCGACTTTACCTCCCCACTCGGAGAGAATCATACGCTGTCTGTCGGGGTAAAATACATCTATCGCCTGAATCGTTCTGATAATGAGGAATACTCTCGTTTGGCAGGAACAGCAACAGATTTCTTACCTGATGTCGCTCAAAGCTTGCTTTATCGTCATCGTACGGACATTTCGGCGGGCTACACGGAATACATCTATAGGTTGAAACGTTTCTCTCTCCGTTCGGGGCTTCGTTTTGAGAGTTCTCATATTCGTGTGACCTATCCCAATGGGAGTCGTGCGGCTTTTTCTACGCGGCTCAATGACTGGGTTCCCAGCTTGAATCTGGGCTATAATCTAACCGATACACAGTTACTTCGTTTGGGCTATAATTTGCGTATCGGTCGCCCAGATATTTATTATCTTTCTCCGTATGTTAATCATCTTTCCCCCGAGAAAATAAGCTATGGTAACCCCAATCTGGAGAGTGACACAGCACATAATTTCCAACTGAATTATAGTCTGTTTAGTCAAAAGTTTAGTGTTAACTTTTCTGCAACTTATTCTACGTCGTATAATGGTTTGACATTCTATAGTTTTATGAAAGATGGTGTGGAGCATTCAACAAGTGGCAATTTCCTACATTCTAAGCAATGGAGCTTTGATACTTATCTGAATGTGAACCCAAGGAAATCGACAACTTTTACATTAAACGGAAATCTGAAATACTCAGATTTGAAATCTTACAGGACAAACGACCATAATTATGGTTTTTCGGGTAATATCTTTGCGATGCTTCGACAGGATTTACCTTGGAAACTAAAATTTGCTCTTGGTGCAGGTGCTACTTGGGGCGATATTAGTCTGCAAGGACAGGGCTCTGAGTTTAAATACTATTTCCTGAATCTTTCTCGCTCTTTTCTTGAGGAAGACCGTTTGACGATTACACTCAATGGTTTCAATATCTTCTGGCACAAAGGTATGAGGGCTATCAAAGTCATGATAAAACCCATCCTTAATCGCTGGTCCAATGGCAATTTTGGTTTCCGGCCAAAGAT
>CALIZH010000326.1 GCA_938028585.1 uncultured Actinomyces sp.
TTTTAAGGAGCTACAAAGGGCCGGAGATTCCGTTTCCGTTCACGGCGACCAGCAGGCAGCGGCAGCCACTCACGTGGTGGAGGGTGGCGACGCCATTACTTCGTCCGCTCAGGGGTCGTCGTCCCTGGGCGCCGCTCAGAAGTCCATGTTCTGGGGGCAGGAAACTGGCCCCAGCTCCATGGGCGACACCTCTGCCGAACTGTTCAACGCGATATCGGATATCCTCGCAAAGGAAGCAATCCTCATCACCACCTTCGAGGCTGAGATCAACGCTGCCCTGGAGAGCTTCACCGGGACGGAACAGGATAACAAGCTGCAGCTCGACAAGATTCGGGAAGCCCTGGCTAAGGTCGACAAATCCGATGCTGCCATTGAGCTCAAAGTCGCGCAGCACAAGATCGACCGACTTCTTCAAAACCTCGGTGTCGCCGGTGCTATTCCGCACGCCCAAAGCACACCGTCTTCTTCGACGGCGGGTGGATCGACGCCCTCCACGACATCCGGCGGCTCGGCGGCAAGCGCTTCGACGCCCTCCGCAACATCCAACAACTCGGCACCAACCGCGACGTCGGGTCCCCGCGAGTACTGAGAGTTTAGAGAGAAGGGATTTTAGTCATGGTTTCGTCGCCAATGTATGAGCGCCTGAAGGTCTTCATGGAGGCTGCGAAGGCCAACCGGGACTTGGACGCGTGGAATTCCGACCACGAGCAGACCTTGAAGGGCCTCGAAGAGGCCGTTGAACGCCTTCGCCAGTATACGGCGAACCAGGGGTTTGAGGGCCAGACCGCCGATGCTATGAATGCGTGGGTGGACAGGGCCGTCGCGCGTATCAACAGGTACGCGGAGACCTATAGGCAGGGGCACAACACCTATCAGGCGGGCCGCCTGGCCATGGCTGCTGCGCTTCACGAGGCCAGTCTCCTGTCCCCGACACTCCTGGACGCGGGGACCGCAGCGATGCGCGACAATCCCGTCGTCATGGTGCCCGCCGAGTCTCCCGGTGGCGGCATCTCCGTCCTCAACAAGCGCTTCACGACAGGTGCGGCCTACGTCGACGCGGTCGAGGCCCAGGCCAACGCCCAACGCGAGGCGGCAGCGACACGCATTCTTGAGCGAGTGAATTCACTAACAGAGGATCTCAGCAACAGCATGCAAGGTATCCAAAGCAAAGCACAGCAAGTTGATGAGATCGGATCTGGCTCACAATCGAGTTCCGATACTCCACAGAAATGGGCGGAGAGCGGCTCTGATTCCTTCGGCCGTTCCACAGGCCGCAACCCATCCTCGGGCACCTACCCGGGCGGCTTCGCCCAGCCGTGGTGGAGCGAGGCCGACGCCGCTGCGGCTCGTAACCGGACGGTCGCCTCGGGCACCATTCAGACCCAGGAGCCCGCCTACGGCGAAACCGGGTCACGCACAAACCCGATCTCGAACCCGCAGGATCTGATGGGCACGGACCTACTGCACACCCCGGCGAACGGCACGGCATACCGCAACGGCGTCGTCGGCGGGCACACCCCCGCCCCACC
>CALIZH010000327.1 GCA_938028585.1 uncultured Actinomyces sp.
TGCCGGTGATTCACCGGCACCCCCGCCTTATGTGTGGTGGGGAGCTGCCCCTCAGCTCAGCTCCCCAACGGGATGCTCACCTCAACCCATACGCCGTCTGCGCAGCGCGTAGCCCGCAGCTGTCAGAAGGGCGGCACTGATCAGGATGGTGCTTGTTTCACCACCCGTGCGAGCAAGAGACGCCTTCTTGTCCTTGTGAGTGCTCTTCTTCTTTCCATCCTTTGTTGAGGTCGGGACCGATTGCTCTTGAGCAGAGGGGCTTGCCTGCTGCGTGCCGCTTTGAGATGGATTAGCGCTGGGCTGAGTACTTGGATCCCCACTTGGCTGGGTGGTGGGTTCCGTTGTCGGCTGAGCGCTTGGATCCGTAGTCGGGTCCGTCGTTGGGGCCGGAGTCGGCGCCGGCAGCGAGACGCTGAGGGCAGTGCTCAAGCCAATACGTGCGTTCGCACGCATTGTTGTGCACGCCTCCGGAGTAGGATCAGCCATGCAATCCACGCCAAGAAGATCGTTGGTCGTAGGACGCTCGATCTTCACCATGCGGAGATTGTCGAACAAGACCGGCGCATCACCCTCATCAGCGGCGATGGTGAAGCGCACCTTCGTTCCATCCTTCGTGACCGTGAAAGTCACAGGAACGCGTTGGAAGGAACTGGGATCGCTATTGGTCCGGTGCTTCTGATCCGCAGCCATCCAGTTTTCGGCCCAGGTTCGGTCGATGACGGTCTCTGGGTTTGCAGCAGGATCGGTATCGTTCACCGTCTGGACATCCAGATAGTTCTGTCCTACCAGTCCTTCAGCATTCGTATTCACCGTCAGCGCTTGTTCATCATCCAAGGAGCGAGCACGGCGTGCGCTTCGCGTACCAGCGCTGCGGTCACTTCCTGAAACAGCTGCGCGCGTCGTTCCGTCGGGAACAAGAACGCCCAGCTCAGCGATTGCAAGCAGGCCATCGGGTTGGTCGGCCTTGGTCTTGTAATTGCTCAGGACTCGGATGCGCACATATTTCGCGTTCACGGCCTCGTCGAAGGTAATGCGCTGAGCAAGAGCCGTGTTTCTCAAAGTGCCTTCGGCGACCTTCTGATTGATGTTCGCTGCGTCTTGGCCAACATAGACCTCGTAGGCCTTGGGCCGGCCATTCGCCTGTCCCGCGCGTCCTGCAATCGACAGACCGCCGATGCTCACCGGCTGCGCACCAGTGGGATCGCTTCCTTCGAAGAGGGCGAGATCAATCGTGCTGGGGTGATCGGTGAGGTTGACCCAATCCTTGTCGTAGAAGGTCGTCAGGTCCTTGTCGAACATGTTCGAGGCCGGGTTCGCTTCGTAGGCAGCCGGTGCGCTGACCAGCTGGAGAGCTCCCGTGTAGTCCTTGAGCGTCAGAGTCGGAGTGGGCTCAGGGGCAGGAGTGTCGCCACCCTCGGTAGCGTTTCCACACAGCACGCGGGCATTACCCCAGTTCGCGTGGTCGTTACCGTTGCCATTGCCGCCGTCTCCAACGATCAAGCGGATGTACTTCATCCCTCGAACATTGCCCGAGATGTCCCTCGGTTCGCTTCCTCCCCTGATAACCGAAGTTTCTGGAACGACATCGGACCAGGAGGAACCGTCAGTGCTACCAATGACGTGGAAGGTCACTGAGCCACTCCACTGTCCATCCTGCACGCCGACGGTTGCCTTGAAGGTTGTACACTTTCCGTCCAGTTCGAAACCGAGGTCACTGGGAGCGTGTGCGCCCAGACCCTTGGCATAGGGCTGATCATTCATCGAGATCGGATCACCGTCTCCTGCCTGATCTTCCCCGACCTCGCTATCACGCTCGACAGGTCCCCAACCGTTGGAGTTCCACGTCGATGAGAAGGGGATGTCAGAGAGGTAGTTGACGGCATTGGACCTGATGGATCCCAGAGCTGTCACGCTCGTTGTAGCCACAGCGGTACGGTCTTCATCGCCGATCCGGTAGTGCGCCTGGTGCGTCAAGGTGACGGCATTGCCACCGGCCCCTTCGGGAATGCTCACCGTCCACGTGGTGGTGAAGGTTTCTCCCTTGGCAAGAGTCTCGGCAGTCGTGGGCGAAGTCGCCTGTGCGCTCCACCCAACCGGGAGGCTCAATTCGCTGCGGACATTGGTGACATCCGCAGACTCATTATTCACCAAGGTCGTTGTCACCTGGACGGTCTTGCCTTCGATCGCGCTTCCCTGGGTTGCGATGCTTGCAGCAGCGCAGGCGGGGACGTCGGAGGTTGTTCCAAGATCTTCAACTCGGAAGTTATCGATTGAGAAATCGTTTCCTGACTTTCCTCCCTGGACGTTGTAGAGGCCAACCCAGTAGGAGCCGCAAGCACCAACATTGAGTTCTTCAACGAAGTGCGAGGGCCTCTCCGTTTGGGGAAGGAGCGTCGAATCGAGATAGTTCGCACTGACTCCGTCAGCTCCCGCAGAATCGTATGCGGTGACCCAGTAGTATGAACCGCTCACGGCGTTGTCGTAATCGTAGGAAATACGGTAGCGGTGTCCCGCCTGCAGATTCACGGTCTGTGGAACCGTCCGGTAGACAAGACCACCGTTTTCTTCGTGGCTCTTCAGCGACCAGTGTCCCGCAATCGCGTCATCCGTCGCCTTACGCGAACGGTCGGGAAGGACTCCGCCTCGTTGAGTGTATGGAGCGTTCAGCGAGGCCAGAACTGTCCGCGGGTCCGTGATATTGCCAGCATCGCCCTTGACGAAGGGGCCCCAGCCTTCCGCAATATTCTCGAAGTCCTCAAAGACTGTCGTCACAGGCTTGTCTCGAGTTGCCCCCAAGTCCCCATTTCGCTGCTGCGATCCGGCGCTTGTCACGCCATCTCCCGAGGCGGAAATAGTGACCTTGCGGGTCTTTCCATTGTTGATTTGGAGCCACGCGCTGCCCTGGTAGGTTCCTGCGTTCAGGGTCATCTCTTGGGACAGCGAGGCCTTGCCTGCACCCAGTTGAGCGACAGGATCACCGTGAGGATCCTTCACAACGCTGACTGAACCAGTCGTTGTGTAGCCGCTCAAACTTCCCGAGTTGAATCCAGGATCAGCGAAGACGGTCCCTGCGCCCCATGCAGGGGTCGAGACGGCTGCGGGAGCGTTTTCTGGAACCAGCACGAAGGCCGTGTGGTCGCGATCGCCCTCAGCAACTCCGTCATAGACCGAGGCCGGGATGGTGATCTTTCCGCCGGAAACGGCCAGATCAGTAACCTTCACGCGGCCTTGATCAGTGAGTCGGTAGACGGCTAGAGAACCAACGCCTTGATAGGACTTGGTGAGAGTCCACTCCGTCGCAGTTCCAGCGGGGTTGTAGTAGTACAGGCGATCTGCGCCGGCAGAAGTTCCATTGTCCTTCCACGGCAAGAGGTAGCTATCGCCTCGAAGGACTGTTGCCCCGTCGTAGACAAATTCACGCGAGGACGACATGTCTGCCTGGATCGTTCCGACAACGTAACTTGCCTCTGTTTGAGCGGTGACAGCCGTCGAACCCGAAGCTACCGTTCCGTTAGCGAATGTGTAGGTGTGCTTCGTCTTTCCGTCCCCTGCATCCGCGGTGTCGTAGCGCATGATGCGCGAGTTCTGGAGGAACTTGCTAGGCAGGTTGTTTGACCAGATATTGCGGTAGAACGCGTCTTGATCTTGGTGGCCAGTCCAGCCTTCGAACTCAACGATCTGGGGGTAGCCCAAGACAACATTCGGGTTCCAATTGTCCTTATTCGCGTTGTCGACGAAACGGATGACCTGGGAGTTCAAGCCCTTGTTTGTTGCGCCACCGTAGTGCTCGTCATTCGACCAGTGCGACCACAGAGAATGCCTCTCGAAGCGGTCCGCCCATTCGGATCCAACTTCCCATCCCATCTTGTTGAGTTCGTTGCCCAAGCGGTCGGCTTGCCAGCCCGAACCGTAGTAGACATCGATGTAGATCCAGCGGAAATTGGGGTACTTGCTTAAGGGGAATTGATTGCGCAGTTCCTGGAAGCGATTAACAGCGCCGCCGTTGCCCAAATCGTCACGCTGATTGACGTAGTAGGACTGGTTGAGCCAGTTCCACCCGCGACCACCGGTGAAGGGAAGAGAACGGAAAGAGTTTGCTTCCGGGTAGGCCTCGGTTGTATTGACGTGAACGCCGTAGATCGCGTTGACGTCCTTCGTGCTGGTGAAGAGAGTGCCGAAGTCAGCCTCGCCACCGGCGCGAGTGTTGATGTTACCGCCGTAGTCCATGTGGCCCGAGTCGTGCCCTTCAGAGGCATAGCCCTTGACCATGACGCGCTGTCCCAGACCGTCAGTAGCAAGACTCACTCGTTTGACGTCATCGGCGATCTGGAGGAAGGGATGCGTTGCAGCCGAACCGAAATCGAAAGGAATGTGGGTGACGACCCACTTGTGGTTGTCGACTGCGCCCGTGATCTCAGGAGTGATATCCGCGTAGGCGACTGCGGCATCTTGCCAATCTACGCTACCCGATGAGTTCGCATCCCCTGTGAAAACGAGTGTCGTGTAGGGGCGTTCTTCATCCCCAATGGCATCCGTCGCGGCCTCGGAACGATAGGTCCACTGACCGTTTTGCGCGATCAGAGTCTTGATGCCGTTTTGTTCAATGACTTGACGCTTCCATCTGGAGTTCCAATTGGCTTCGTAGCCATGAGGCTGGTCATAGGTCGCGTTGGTCTCCATGCCGACAGCGACCTTATTGGTGTTGACCATGAGGTAGGCGCTGGGTTGTTCGTAGTAATCAATGGGCGTCGAGGCAGTGATGCTGGCAAAAGTATCGTCAACACCTGCATAGGAGTCGCCATTGGCCGCGCCTCGGGATACTCCGGTGATACCGCATGCGTATGCTCCGCCTTGGTCTGCATTGACTGAAACGAGGCCATGGCCGGGAATTTCCACCGTGTGCGCGCCGTTCATCTCAGTGATGCGGAAAGTCAGAGTCGGTCGTTTTACCCCCTCTGTTCCTTGGGCGTGCGAGGTAATTTCCTGTACCTCGATCTCAGCTTTCATCGTGATCTCGCTGCCGACGAAAGTTACCGTGTAGGCAACTTTCTGGTCCGAAACACGCTGAGCTTCAACAGTGTCGACGGTGTATTGGTTTCCGTCGATCGTGACCTGGTGAAGCGTTTCCGTGCGGCCGCCAACGGGGTTTCCCGCGAAGGTATATCCGGTGACCTGTGGGAATTCGTGCGAGACCGTTGCGCGAAGTTGTCCCGCACTAATGGTCGTTGGGGCGTTGAGAATAACAGGGCTATCTGTTGCACCTTCAGTAGCATGTGCAACTGCTGATCCCGGAAGGGACAAGGCGAGTGCCCCAAGGATGGCCAGGGGTCGCCAAAAGACGCGTTTGTCTATCATCGTGTCGGGCTCCTTTGCCTAGACGTGACTCATCTATCTTCCAGCGAACATTCATCAGATGCAAGGAGTTTTTGAGTTCTTTGCTTCCACAGGTCACACACAGCTTGTCCTTAATCCCTACAGAATCCGCCAGTGGATTCTGTAGCCATGAACACGAACAACCTTCCCCAGCCGGCCACTCCTTCGGCCGATGATCTTGCACGCACCCTCGCTGCTCGCCAGCAGGCACAGGCAGCCACCGCCCAGACCCAGGCCTCCCGCACGGAAGGTTCCTCGGCCTCGGCGCAGCACTCTAAGCCCACCCGCACCCGCCCCACGAAGCATCGCCGCAAGGGACTACGCAACGGAATCATTGCGGGCGCAACCGCAATCACGCTGGCATTGGGTGGAACCACCGCATGGGCCCTCAACCGCTACGTGATCGATCACGTTGAAGTTACCAGCGCCTCTTCTTACGAGGCCTCACAGGGCAACGCGCAGACCACTTCCTTGAATACCGATACCGCGACCACGACCTCGGACACCTACACGAACGGAAACACCAAGATTTTCGTCAAGCAGGTCCAAAACAACGGTGTCACCTACTATGTCGCGGATGTTCAGCTCTCTGATGCGACTGCGCTTCGTTCCGCATTCGCAAACGACCAGTTCGGCGCAAACATCACGGACCTGGTCTCCTCGATTGCAACCGACAATAACGCGGTCTTTGCCATCAACGGCGACTACTACGGTTTCCGCTCGACTGGCATTGTGATCCGAAACGGCACAATCTACCGCGACAGCGGTGCACGTCAGGGCCTGGCCATCTACAAGGACGGCACGATGAAGGTCTACGACGAAACTCAAACCAACGCTCAAACCCTGGTCAACGAGGGCGTGTGGCAAACACTCTCCTTCGGTCCGGCTCTTTTGCAGGACGGCCAGGTCATCAGCGGAATCGACAACCTGGAGATCGATACCAACTTCGGTAACCACTCGATCCAGGGTAAGCAGCCGCGAACCGCGATCGGCATCATCGACGACAACCACTTTGTCTTCGTCGTTGTGGATGGACGTTCTCGCACGTCTAGCGGCGTGACGATGAGCGGCCTGGCCGAAATCATGCAGAGCCTGGGAGCAAAGACCGCTTACAACCTCGACGGCGGCGGCTCCTCTGAAATGTGGTTCAACGGCCAGGTCGTCAATAACCCCTCTAACGGTGGCGAACGCGCTACCTCCGACATCATCTACATCACGAAGGGAGCATGAGCGATGTACGTGTTAATCCCCGCTTACCAACCGGACGCACGATTGCCGCGTCTCATCCTTGAACTGCATCGCGCAGATCCTTCAACGAAGATCGTCGTCGTTGACGACGGTTCAGGCCAGAAGTTCAGTGATATTTTCGAGGCCTCAGCCACCGCGGGTGCGCAAGTGATCTCTTATGAGAACAACCGCGGTAAGGGATACGCACTTCGGGAAGGCTTCACCTGGATCCGTGATGTTGCAGGCGACTTATCAGAGTGCGTGGTGACCGCGGATGCGGATGGGCAGCACACGCTCAATGACATTTTCCGTGTTGGTCGGACGTGCACAGATACCGGCACAAGCGTGCTTGGCGTTCGCGAATTCGTTGGGCATGTCCCCGCTCGTTCCCGGATCGGCAACACTGCAACTTCCGCTTTGTTCTGGCTCGCAACGGGCTGGAAGCTCAAGGACACACAGACCGGGTTGCGCGCATTTCCGGTGGCCCTGCTTCCCGCACTACTCGAGGTTCAGGGTGATCGTTACGAATACGAGCTCCGCGTCCTTTTGCACCTGGCGAAGTTCCGTCATCCGGTGACCCAAATCCCGATTGAGACGATTTACGAGGCCGGGAATCCGACCTCCCACTTCCGCCCCTTGCAAGATTCGGCTCGGATTTGGGCACCGCTACTGAAGTTCGCCGCTTCTTCTGGTGTTGCAACCATCATTGACTATGTACTGGTCCTTGCCTTGAATGCCCTCACTGGAGCTCTCTTCTTCCCGGTTGTTGTGGCTCGTATGGTGAGCGCCTCGGTGAATTTCGCAATGAACCGCCGCGTTTTCGAGGCCACGGGAGTGCCCTTGCGTCGCAGCGCCCTCCGTTATGCCGCGCTTGCCATCGCAGTGGTCGCAGGGTCGTACACGATGCTTGCAGTACTGACTGGAATCGGAATGCCGCTGTGGATCGCGAAGATCATCGCTGACACGACTATGTATCTGGTTTCTTACTCGGCACAAAGCCGCTATGTCTTTGCACCCGCTCAGGAGCAGAGCGCCAAGGCCTCGCGTCATGAGTCTCAGGATCAGGCAAAGTCTCCAGCTCAGTCCCAGACGAAGGAGCTCGAGGTTACTGTCGCGGGAGCAGCCTCGGCACAGCTGAGCAAGCAGGCGGGAAATACTCCGGTAAGGCCCGTACTGCCCACGCCCGCGGCACCGTCGATCTCAACCATCCGTTCACTGAATCCACGAGGCCTAAACGCTCGGCATTCTAGTGTCCCCTTGAGTCGGGCCTCGTGAGCGTCGGATAATAACTATCCTCAGTGGCATACTTATGGCCTGTATAACGCATTGACAAGGAGCACCCATGCGTATCAAGATCCTCGGCGAATGTAACTCATCGACGATCGAAAAGGTTCACGAGGCCTTTGACCGTCTGATTCCGCAGCTTTCCTCTTCCGCACAGCCTTTGTCGCGCGAAGAAATCCAGAAGCTTCTGGCTCAGGATTGCTTGCACTTGGTGTGCGCACTCGATGAGGATGACCGGATTTTGGGAATGCTCTCGCTGGTTGTTTTCGATATTCCAACTGGCCGCCGAGCATGGATCGAAGATGTCGTTACCGATCAGGCCGCACGCGGTCAAGGCGTGGGACAGAGCCTTGTTGATGCCGCAGTTGAGCACGCTCGGGAGCTGGGAGCTAAAACAGTCGATCTCACATCTCGGCCGACGAGAGAGGCGGCGAACCGCCTCTACCGTCGGGTTGGTTTCCTTCAGCGCGAAACCAACGTCTACAGGAAGTCTTTCTGACCCCGTAGGACCCGTATATGGGAGGTGGGACAGCACTCGCTGTCCCACCTTTTCTGTTTAAAGAAGCGTATCTGAGATGACGTTGAGGATTCTGAGCAGGGTATCGCGATCATCGCCTTCTACCGCACCCAGAAGCCCGTTGCGCACTGCGCTTGCGAAGACGCCATTTGCGGCCTCATAGGCCTGACGCCCTTCAGGTGTAATGCACACAAGGACAGAACGTCGATCCGTTGACGATCCTTCTTTGGTAATGAATCCCTTCGCTACAAGGCGAGAGATTGCACGACTAGTTCCCGAACGTGTCAACGAGACCAGCGCACCCAGCTCGCCAGAACGCATGGGCTGCTCACCGTTAGCAAGCTCGTCAAGCATCTCAAACTCAATCAGAGCAAGAGGTGCACTTTTACTAATTTCCGAACCTAACGTGCTTTGAACAGCACGTGTCACAGAACTCCACGCGTGCCAAAGCTCAGATTCGCTCTCATCGAGGAGAGTCTCATTGCTTTGTGTAATCACCCTTTTAATTTATCATCTTAGCAACAATAAAACTACCTTCTGACCTGCGCAAATGCCCAAATAAACCGGACAGATTTTCACCGAATTAATACGAAGTAATACGATCTGACAACAAGATCACCCACCATAATGATCAAAGTTGAATGACTGTCAGCTCACATTTCTCGCACTAGTGGGCGAAACGATCAAAATGGTCGTTTTTACGTTCTGCACAAATGAGCACGCCTTCGTGAACGAAACGTGCAGCGTAGGATGGATGCATGACACCACGACTTGAATCGGATCATCCCGAACTCGACGCAAACACTTTGGACTACGTCCATTTCCTTGCAGATTCCCCAAGCCCTTACCACGCTGCACATCTCGTTGCGCAGCGCTTGGAAAACCTCGGTTTCGCGCGCCAAGACGAAACAGCGGCATGGGATGCAACTCCCGGCGGACACGTGATGGTTCGCGGAGGCGCTGTCATGGCATGGGTAGTTCCCGAAAATATCAGTGACACCGCCGGTTTCAGGATCGTTGGAGCACACACAGATTCCCCCGCTTTCACCCTCAAGCCCTCACCTCAGACGACAACGGCTGATGGCTGGGGACAAATCGAGGTCGAGGTCTACGGCGGAATGATCATGAATTCCTGGCTGGACCGCGAACTGTGCGTTGCAGGCCGACTGATTTTGGCCTCGGGAGAAGAAATCCTGGTACGCACTGCTCCCCTGGCCCGCATTCCTCAGCTGGCAATCCACCTCAACCGCGGGGTTAACGAATCTCTACACCTCGACCCCCAGAAGCACCTGCACCCGGTGTGGACGGTCGATACTCCCGATGCATCGCTCATGGTTACCATCGCGCAGGCAGCAGGTTTGGATAACGCAAGTGACGTGGTCTCTTTCGATCTGATCTGTGTGCCTTCACAGGGCCCTGTCACCTTCGGCGCAGATGCACAGTTCGTCGCTTCGGGACGTCAGGACAATCTCTCGTCGGTTCACCCCGGACTCTGCGCACTTGAAGGCCTTGCTCGCCAGGGGCTCCCCTCAGACGGTGACATTCTTGTTTTCTCATGCTTTGACCACGAAGAGGTCGGTTCTGAGTCTCGCACGGGAGCAGCTGGTCCGATTCTGGAAGATGTTCTGCGCCGCACTGCTTTCGCCTTGGGACGCGATGAAGATGGTTACGCGCGCATGATCGCCTCCTCGACATGCGTGAGTGCTGATGCTGCACACTCAATTCACCCGAACTACCCCGAGGTTCACGACCCTTCACATCACCCGGTCATGGGCCGAGGCCCCATCCTCAAGATCAATGCCAAGCAGCGCTATGCAACCAACGGGGTCGGAATGGCCCTGTGGAAGCGTGCTTGCGACGCAGCAGGAGTTCCAACACAGAACTTCGTGTCGAATAATGCGTCACCATGCGGAACAACAATTGGTCCAATCACCGCAACCCGACTGGGTATTGAAACAGTGGATGTGGGCGTAGGCCTGCTCTCTATGCACTCGGCTCGCGAAATGAGCCATGTTGCAGACCTTCTGGGACTGCGCAAGGTTCTGGCAGCCTACTGGCTTGGCGCCTGAGCGGATACGCTCTGAACAGACAAGGCTGCACGTATGTACGGCCGTGGGGGCCGGGGAGTTCACAAACTCCCCGGCCCCCCGACTTCCACCTAAAGCTTGTTACAGGGCATGTGGCGATTAGCGCTGAAAATCAGCCGCCTGCTCACCGCTGAATGCCCGCGCAATAGTCCGAGTGAATCGATCATTCATCTGCGGGATCTGATCCCCCGGCACGAACATCGCTTGAGCATTCTCACCATCTGCAGGGAAAGGATCCCCGCTGAGCCACTCACACGCAAAAGCAACGTCCAGGTAAGTCGTCTGATCACCATTTTCGTAGGTAACCGGACCAACAACCTCAACACTGAGCAAGCGCATGGCTCGCGCCTGACATGCAGTCTCTTCGAGGATCTCCCGGCATGCGGCCTGAGCGGGTTCTTCACCCGGATCGATAATTCCCGTCACCGGTGTCCACGCGTGATTATCGGCGCGCTGAACAACAAGTACCTCAACCGAGGAGGGGTCGATGGGAGAGCGCCAATTAATCGCAGCCCCACCACGGCCTCGTAAGACGACAGCAGTGCACCCCGAAAGCCACAACATGGAGTGCCCCACGTGCCGACGTAATTCCAGAACAAAATCCGGTGTTGCCATGAGTTACTCCTTAGCTCACAGTGTCCAAATAAATGGCACCAAGAAAATTTTGACGATGATCGCGAAGGCGAACAATGTCGCGTAAGCGGCCTCGATACGTTCATCAGCAACGCGTGCATCTGCCGCTTGCAAAACCGCCGGCTGCCCCAAGAAACCTGCAACAGCCCCCGCGGTTCGCGGTGCAGACAATCCCAGATATCGGCCGGCAATCGCCTGAGCGGCGCAACAGACCGCCACGATGATCGTCGCTAGTATCGCAGCCTTCCAGCCCTCTGGACGCAGCAGAAGATCAACAAGTGCCGGCCCCGCGTTTAAGCCCAAAGCAGCAAGGAAGAGCATCAGTCCGACGGAGCGAATCGTGATATTCGCCGAGGCGGGAAGGGTCCATACCAGAGGTCCGGTTCGACGGAGCGCACCCAGCAACATTCCAACGATTAGCGGTCCGGCCGCAGATCCCAGCTGGAAGGTTGCCCCACCAAACATTGGGAAGGGGATCGCCCCCAAGGCCATGCCCAAAACCATGCCGATACCGAAGGCCATTCCATCAACTTCACTGACCCGACGTTCCGAGTCACCCAAGAAGCTCTGAACGTTATCAAGTTCTTCCTGCGGCACGACGACTGCCGCATGATCACCCAGATTGAGCTTAAGGTCGTCGCGCGCCAAGAGGTCAAGATCCCCTCGGCGCACTCGGGTAATAGTTGCACCGAAACGGGTGGCCAGATTGAGCTCAACGATTGCTCGTCCCGCGACGTCGGGACTCGACACAACAATTCGCTCGAAGGCAACATCGGAGCGGTCATCAGCCAAGTGGTCGGAAACCTGCGTTCCCAACTGCTCGACGACCTCGGCAATGGCAGAGGTTCCCCCGACTAGAACAACAAGATCACCGGCGCGAAGTTCTTCACCGGGAATCAAGACGCGAGTGTGACCTTCGCGTTGAAGGTAGGACATACGTACGCGCCCTTCGCGCCAAGCGAGAATCTTTCGCGTCAAGATCGGACGGTCCACCCGAACAGTAACGGCGTCGAGGCCAGCGCCCGCGAGCGATGGAGTGTCCTTCTCCCCCAACCACTTTCGCGTCACAGTCATGGTGACAACAACGATTCCGACAATCACGCCGATGGGGTAACCAAAGGCATAGCCAACTGCTGCCTGAGGATCGCCGCTGACTCGCGTCGCTGCATCCAGCGCCGGCGCAGCGGTCAGTGCACCTGTGTAGAGCCCGGTTACGAGGCCTTTGCCCAGTCCCAGGAAGTGCCCTCCGATCGTAGCGACGACCGCGCCGACAATACAGATAATCGTGGCCGATCCCAAAAGTGAGGTCTGTTTGCGAAGGTCGGAGAAGAAGGTGGAACCAGCGGCGATACCAACGGTGTAGACGAAGAATGCAAGGCCGATCTGTTGAATAATCGCGGTCCCCTGACCGGCTTGGGGTGAATAAGCCGAGACAAGTAGGCCCACAAACAGTGCACCGGCCGCACCGAAACGCAGCGGCCCAAAGCGGATCGCGCCTAGAAAAGCGCCCAGTCCGACAACCAGGAAAATCGTCAAAAGATGGTTCTGTGCGAGGAATTGGGCCATGGGTCTAAGGGTAGTGGTCAAATGAGCAAAAGAGCAGCGCACAATGGGCGTGGAGTGTGAATACACCCACGCATTCAATCGCACTGCATCCAGAATCCTTGCAGACAGCGTCCAGCATGTTACCGTTCAATAAAAGGACGTATACGGAAGGATCCCTCCATGACAAATCCCCAAGCGGGTTGGTACAGCGATCCCTCAAATCCCTCACAATTGCGGTGGTGGGATGGGACGCAGTGGACGAATAACACTCAGTCAGCTCAGGGCGCCACACAGGCATCAGCGCCCCAGCGTCCGATAACGACAACTTCGTCCTCGTACAGCGCTGTTCCCCAAAGTCCTCTTGCAGCAAATAGTGGCTCTGCTCAGGCGTACTACCAGGCGCAACAGGGCGGTTATCCCCCCGCTCAGGGCGGAACAATGGGGACATACCCGACCCAACGACCGGCACAGAACGCACCTGCTGCCACGCCAGGATTCCCTCCGCGTCCTGCAAGTTACACGGGCGCTCCCACGACGGGAGGGTTCCCCCCACGTCCTGCCAGTTACACGGGCACTCCGGCGACGGCATCAACCATCCCCGGCTCTCCCCTGGCTCCCGCAAAGCCGAAGAAGCCTAAGGCTCCGAAGAAACCCCGCAATAAGCAAAAGACTTGGGCCATTATCTTCACTGTGCTGAGCGTTCTTTTCATCGTTCTTGGCTTCCTTTTCCTTGGCGCATCATCACGTAATAATGCGCGAGCCAACACGGTCAATGTGGAGCTTGAACCAGCACGTCAGTCCATCAGCGAATTGCAAAAGCAAGTCGATACGTTGAATAAGCAGCTCGGGGAGGCAGGCAAGTGAGCACGAACGGACCCCAGATTCCGAATCAGGGACAGGCAGCAAACGCCACCCAAGCCCAAGCCGCGACAGAGGAAAGCCACGCTGAAACAGGCCAGCAGAAGGCAGCTACCTCCAAGACCGGCTCATCGAAGCGCTTATTCCTGATTACCGCAATCATCTGTGCCGCGTCATTGATCTTTGCATTAGTGACTTTCACGCAGAATATGGTCGCTTTGAACAGGTACCACTCGTTGGAGAATGAATCTGCGCAGTTGCAACAGCAGGCGCAGACCCTCCAGGAACAGCTCGACGAGGCACAGACGAAGCTCGCAGAGAAGCAGGTGAAACCCTGGTGCGATTCCGTGAACGCTGACTCAACAGGCACTCGAGAGAAGATCGACCAGCTCCTCAAGCAGCTGAAGATGATCGACCCCAATGAAAAGAGCGTTCGAAACGTCTGCGGTGAGAAATACTCGGCGCTGACCGCCTCTCTGGATTACTCACGCGTGAGCGCACGCACCGAAAACGGGACGATCAAGTGCGAAGCGGATGGCAACCACGTTCGTCTCAGCGGCACGATCGATAAATTCAAGGGGCCTGAATTTGCTCAAAAGACAAAGACGAAGGCCGATCTCACCTTGACGATCACCTACACCCTAGAGGGCACAACAGATACTGCAACCAGCATTGTCAAGGTCCCCGATGTCACTCCGGGTGGCTCAAAAGACTGGAAGAGTGAGGCAGACCTTCCCGGTCGGGCACTGACCTGTCGAGTCACAAACCTGCAGTGGTGGCCAAGCGATCTGAAGTAGAACGCTTGACACTTCGGCAGTTATAGCTTGAGGGGGTACGCACTGTGGCGTACCCCCTCAACACGTATTACCTCAGCTTTTTCGAGCCGCTACCTCAGCTATGTGCAAGTGCCTGACGGACCAAGGGGATCAGCTTTTCACGCGAAGGATCCACGGCCTCGGCAAGGAACTGCTCACGGTCAGCACCCTCAAGCTCCTGAGTGACTGGCTGCGCGCTGTCCTTGGGGATTGAGAACCCAAAGACGATCACGTCGATGATCTTTCGAATGGGCATTTGATTGGCTTCGGCAGAGTCATTGACGCTACCCAGAGCTTCGAGGTAGAAGATCGAGAGGATCTCTCCCATGATGTTGGTTGGTAGTAGTGCGCGGCGTCCCATGCGGTCCAGGGCAGATTCGAGCATCTGGGTCACGAAATCGGCAAGCTGATTGCGCTGATTTCCAGGAATTCCATCTGCATCAGGGTGACGCATTTGGTACAGGCGATATTCCATCAGGAGGATATACGCCATGCGCCCCTGGGCAGAAAGGCTGTCGAGGGTATCAACAATGCGATCTAGAGTGAGCGGCCCTTCGATTGAATCAAAGGCCTGCGTCATTTCTGTTAATAGCCGCGTTGAGTATGCAATAAATGCATCTTCCAACAGCTCATCCATATTCGAATAATTCGAATAGAAGGCACCACGGGTGAATCCGGCGCGGGCCACGACCTCGTCAATCTTGGTCCCTGCGAAACCTCGCTCCACCAGAATTTCAATGGCGGCCTCAACCAGGCGTGAACGCGTATTCGCTCGCGCTCTGCTTTCGCCTTCTGCACGCTTCTTAACCACAGCCACCTCCGCGGTATATCTAACTACGCCAAAAAGTCTAACGAGCTTTTCGTGCTGATACACGCGGAAAATAAAGGATTTTCGCGCTATAAGGCCAAAATTTGAAGTTACGAAAGTCGCAGTGTCACCACGAGGGCATATCCTGTGTTTCAGGGCATATTTTTTTGGCATTTTATTCATTTTTGTATCGGAGTTTTTATGGATCACTCAATTGCACTCCTCCCTCTAAATTCGGGCGCTTCTATTCCTCAATTTGGCTTTGGGACCTACAAACTGACCGGTCAAGACGCATATGACGGCGTTCGTGATGCACTCGAGTTGGGATACCGTCATATCGATACTGCACAGATGTATGGGAACGAGGCCGAGGTGGGCCGCGCCCTGGCCGACGCTTCTCTCGCACGCGAGGAGATCTTCGTCACGTCTAAGCTCAATAACCCCAATCACGAGCCTGGTGTTGCTCGCGAGAGCCTTCAGCGCTCACTGGAGGACTTGCAGCTGGACTATCTGGATCTGTTCTTGATCCACTGGCCGCTTCCAATGTTTTACGGAGGCGACATCATGCCCACCTGGCGAGCAATGGAAAGCTTTGTGGATGAGGGCCTGGTGCGCTCTATCGGGGTCTCTAATTTCGAGGCCCACCACCTTGCCCCGATCCTTGAGCAGGGACGCATCATGCCTGCTGTGAACCAAATCGAGTCTCATCCCTACTTCGCAAACCGCGAGCTTCACCGTTTTAACGCCGAGCATGGAATTATTACCGAGGCCTGGGCTCCTCTGGCTCGAGGCGCTGTCCTAGGAGAACCAAGCATTGCTGAGATTGCGCGCGAGGTCGGCGCACGTGAATCTCAGGTGGTTTTGCGATGGGCACTTCAGCGGGGAGACGTTGTCTTCCCCAAGGCCTCGTCACACGAGCGCCGGGCAGAAAATCTTGATGTTTCGGGCTTCGAGCTGAGTGCGGATCAGATCGCTCGAATCGACGCGCTGGACCGCGGAGAAGCTGGTCGCACCGGTAAGCACCCCGATGTTATGGACCGAATGTAAGACTTTCGCTTCAGGCGCAACTTATATCGTTTTTCGATGTGAGACAGGGCCGTATTTTGTGGGTACCGCTGGGCTATCGTGAAGCTATGACACATGCATCTTCGACCGATCTTGATCGCGTTCTTGCTTCTCTTGATCCCACGCCCAGCGGTACTTACGCATTCTCTTTGGTTAACGAAATCCCCCAGAATGTCGACATTTTTGCACTGATCCGCGACGAGGATTCCTACACTGTGGTTGTCGAGGAAGACGCCGCGCGTGAAGCAGGAATCACCCCCGATGAGCTGTACACGCGAATCGACCTGGGTTCTTCGACCGAGCTGGCCGCGATCGGAATCACGGCATCTATCGCTCAGATCCTTGCTGCGCGTTCAATTACTGCGAATTTCATTGCCAGCCGCCGCCACGATCACCTCTTTGTTCAGCCTGATCGCGCTCAGGAGGCAACGGCTCTTCTCGAAGATCTGGGAAGGCGAGCAAAGGGCTGGCTGCCCGCCTGAAATTTTCCTGTTCATCAGACGCGGAAAGGCGTTCGGAATAAAGTAGAAGCATGGCTGTACTACCCACGGGAAGCGATGAGGCAATCCTCCGTCTAGCCGACGGCACGGTGAAACAGCGAAATCTTCTGACCGGAACTGAAGTGTGGACAGTTCCCGGTCGAGCTCATCGTCCCCTGACTCGTCCCGGTTCCACGCCACCCCTGATCGATCATGATGCTGATGGGCATCATTGCGCATTCTGCTCGGGGCGCTATCTTGAGACTCCGCCAGAGAAAGCCCGCGTGATCCGCACACACGCAGGGGAATGGGAAACTCTCCACGGCCTCGGCGCCGAGGAACTTGGAGATACCGTTGCGGAATTTCGGCGGATTCCCAACCTTTTCGAGATCGTTTCGTATAACTATTGGCACCTCAATCACGGTCATGTTCCTTCCGAGGCCGAGCGGCGCAGGATGGCGGAGTACCTTGCCTCGCCCCAGGGGTACGACCACGTGATGCACGTGGTGCGCGCACGCTTCATGGCCTCGGGAGGGAGCGAAGAAGAGTTCGCCGCCCTTTCGGATTCTGAGAAGCTCAGCCAAGCAAATGGTTTCTTTTCGGGAGGGCATGATCTAATCGTTGGTCGTCGGCACTACGTTGATGGGGCGAAGGATACGTCCCAATTAGCTTCGGCTGGGACGCTGACTCCCGAGGAACACTTCCAGTACATGTCGATGACCGTGCGGGCGATGCGGGACCTGTACGACTTGGATCCAGCCGTGAAGTATGTTGTGGCTTTCCAGAACTGGCTCAAGCCCGCGGGCGCGTCTTTTGATCACCTGCATAAGCAGCTTGTGGCGATTGATGAGTTCTCGACGCAGACGCATGACGAGATTGAGCGCGTGCGGACCTATCCGGGGATCTATGACGAGCTTTTGAAGATCGCCGCGACCCGTGGGCTGATTTTGGCACAAAACGATCACGCCGTGGCCATGGCCGGGTTTGGGCATCGCTATCCCTCCTTGGCTATTTGGCCACTTCACGCGCCGGCTGAGCCCTGGGAGTACTCCCCTGAGCAATTACGAGGCATCAGCGACCTTGTGCACGCAATGCACGCGGCGACGGGCGCGGAGGTGCCGTGTAACGAGGAGTGGTACTACCGGCCCCCGAGTTCATCGATTCCCATGCGCATGAGGATCTTGATCAAGTGGAGGATTTCCACGATCGCCGGTTTTGAGGGCGGGACAAGGATTTACCTCAATACGATCGACCCGTGGTCTGTGCACCAGCGGATGCTGGAACGCCTGGTTGTCATGCGCGATGAGTGTTCGATCGCACAGATGAAACTGGGTGAGGAGTGCAAAGTCACGCCGCTGCTACTGAGGTGAGGGCTCGGGTGAGTTGTCGTCGTTCGCTTGCTGTTTGCGAGCGGTCAAGATGATCGAGTTCCCGGTTTTTCGGGCATAACAAAGGCGAGAACCCCGGGGATTCCCTTTCGTAGATCGGTCTGATAGGCTTGAGACGCTGGGTTGGTACCCTCCGCCAGGCTTGAAATAACAGCTCGGTTCAACGCGGGGGCTGAAGGCCCAGCGTTTTCTATTCCAGCGGGATCTCAGCTCATCCCCGTGCATGCGGGGAGACTCGGCCTTCTGCTCGGGCACAGCCGGTGTTGCCTTGGTTTCCTCGGGGTCTCTTCAGAGGTGTTCTGCTCGTTCACGAGGGGATCGCCTATCGCAGATCGGTTTGATGGGATTGGAGATGCCGGGTTAGTACCCCTCCACCAAGCTTGAAATAACAGCTCGTAAGAAAGCGGGGGCCGAACACCCGGCATTTTCTATTCGAGTTCGATAGGCTGAAATACCGTTCCGTTGTCGGCCATAACCCAAAGCTGTCTAATACGTG
>CALIZH010000328.1 GCA_938028585.1 uncultured Actinomyces sp.
AATGGGCTGCGTCCGCGCATCTTCCCATCGAAAAGATCGATACTCTAAACGTCTCCCAGCCAGACTTCCTAGAACATGCAACCCAGCTCTGGGCTCAAACGGATCTTGAAACGCTGAAGTTGTGGATAGAGCATTCACTCATTGACGAATACGCGATGCTGCTGTCGAGTGAGTTCATTGAGGCATCTTTCAACTTCCACGGTCGAGCTCTTTCAGGAACCGAGGAACTTCGCCCCCGCTGGAAGCGTGGACTTTCCCTGGTATCTTCACTCCTTGGCGAGGCCATGGGTGAAATTTGGGTGTCGCGCCACTTCCCTCCTGAAAACAAGGCCACTATGGATGAGCTTGTTCATTCTCTTCTTGAGGCCTATCACCAGGCTCTGTCCACCTGTGACTGGATGGGTGAAGAGACCCGAGCTGCAGCTCTTAAGAAACTCTCCACTTTCACCCCGAAGATTGGCTACCCCGACCGTTGGATCGACTATTCTCCGCTGAAGGTGGAGTCCCTTTCCCTCGTTGATACTGTCGAGGCCGCGACGAGGTTCCACGTTCAACGCCGCTGGGATAAGTTGGGTGGCCCTGTCGATCGCAGTGAATGGCATATGACACCTCAAACGGTCAATGCCTACTACGACCCGACGATGAACGAAATTGTTTTCCCCGCGGCCATTCTTCAAGCGCCCTTCTTTGATCCAAAGGCTGACGATGCATCGAATTTCGGCGCAATCGGTGCGATTATCGGTCATGAGATTGGACATGGATTCGATGACCAAGGCTCGCGTTTCGATGCAGAGGGAAATCTGGAGAACTGGTGGACTGAGGAGGACCGTGCTCGTTTCGAAGAACGCACAAAGCGCCTGATCGAACAATACGATGCTCTGACCCCACGCGATCTTGAGGGCGAGGAGCCTCCGCTCCACGTCAATGGAGCATTAACTCTGGGTGAAAACATTGGAGATCTCGCTGGTCTTTCTATTTCCTGGCAGGCCTACGTCTCTCGTTTGAATAAAAAGGGAATAACACCAGAAACTGCCCCTGTGATCGACGGATTAACCGCGGCGCAGCGCTTCTTCACTTCCTGGGCACGCGGGTGGAGGACCGCTATCCGACGCGAATTCGCCAAACAGCTCCTGAGTATTGACCCGCACTCCCCCGCAGAATTCCGTTGCAATCAAGTTGTCGCAAACATGGATTCCTTTGCCGAGGCTTACGATCTGGGACCCGATGACGCGTTGTGGATTTCCCCCACCGAACGCGTTCATATTTGGTAGCCAGGACAACTGAGTTTTCATTTCGTCACAACAATGCAACAGATGGCGCGGCAAGGTTCGCACCATCGGCTTAAACATGCAAAAATAAACACGTTTACGCGCAGCATGCGCGTGTGAATCGTCAACACAATTGGAAGGTACGCAATGCCTGGCCTGAACCTGACGCGCGAAGAAGCACAGCAGCGCGCAGCAGTGATCTCAGTTGATCACTACGACGTCGAACTCGACCTCACTCGCGGAGACAGGGACTTCCTTTCTCGCACCACCGTTACCTTCAGTGCGACTGAGGGAGAGGCAACCTTTGCTGATCTAGTCTCGAATAACGTTCATTCGATCGTTCTCAACGGTGAAACTTTGGACCCGGTGATTCACCAGGACAACCGTATTGCCCTTCCTCCCCTTGCGGCCCACAACACCTTGACTGTCGAGGCTGACTGCCAGTACATGCACACCGGTGAAGGCCTTCACCGCTTCGTGGACCCCGCAGATTCACAGGCCTACTGCTACTCGCAGTTCGAGGTTCCCGATGCCCGCCGTGTTTTTACAACTTTCGAGCAGCCCGACCTCAAGGCGACCTTTACTTTCACGGTCACCGTTCCGGCAGGCTGGAAGGTCTTCTCGAACTCGGCTACCCCCGAGCCTGAGGTTCACGAGGATCGCTGGACGTATCGTTTCGAAGAAACCGAACGCATCTCAACCTATATCACTGCGATTATCGCTGGCCCCTACCAAGGCGTTACCGATTCCCTAGTCTCCAGCGATGGCCGCACGATTCCGCTCGGCGTGTGGTGCCGCGCATCCCTTATCGACTCCTTGGATTCTGATCGCATCCTCGAAATCACCCGCCAGGGATTCTCCTTCTTCGAGGCCGCTTACGGAATTCCTTACCCCTTCAAGACCTACGACCAGATCTTCGTCCCCGAATACAACGCGGGTGCAATGGAGAACGCCGGCTGTGTCACTTTCCGTGACCAGTACATTTTCCGTACCCGTCCCACGACTGCTGACTTGGAAGCTCGTGCCAATACGATCCTCCACGAGCTGGCACACATGTGGTTTGGCGATCTGGTCACCATGAAGTGGTGGAACGATCTGTGGCTCAATGAGTCTTTCGCTGAATTTATGAGCCACTTGGCTCTGGCTGAGGCAACCGAATACACAGAAGGTTGGACTGGCTTCATGCTCCGTAAGGACTGGGGTATGAACCAGGATCAGCTTCCTACCACTCACCCCATTACCGCTGAGATTCGTGATCTCGCCGATGTTGAGGTGAACTTCGACGGCATTACCTATGCAAAGGGAGCATCGGTTCTTCGCCAGCTAGTCAGCTATGTCGGTCGCGAGCACTTCTTCGCAGGCCTGCATGAATACCTGACGAAGCACTCCTACCAGAACGCCACCTTGGCAGATCTTCTTGACGAACTTGAAAAGGCCTCGGGTCGCGATCTCAAGCAGTGGTCGCGAGTCTGGCTGGAAGAAGCAGGCATCACTCTGCTTCGCCCCGAAATTGAGGTCGACGATAACGGGACGATCACCAAGCTTGCTGTGCTTCAGGAGTCCTTCTCTGAGGGGTCTTCTCTGCGTCCTCACCGCTTGATTGTTTCCGGTTACAGCGCAAACGAAGAGGGAACAATCTCTCGCGTCTTCAGCCAGGAACTTGATGTTGATGGCGCCTCGACCATCGTCGAGGAAGCTCAGGGAATCGCACGTCCTGATCTCATCCTCATTAACGACCAAGATCTGGCCTACGCAAAGGTTCGCTTGGATCCGCAGTCTCTTGACTTCGCAATCCGCAATATCTCACGCTTCGAGGATTCCTTGACTCGCGGCGTGATCATGGCCTCGGCTTGGGACATGACCCGCGATGGTGAGATGCCGGCACACGACTACATCACGCTGCTGCTCACCGCTCTACCTGTTGAGCGCAATGCGACCATGCTGCGTCTTTACCTGCGTCACCTTGACCAGGCGCTGGAGACCTACGTCGCCCCCTCGAAGCGTACTGCTCTGCAAGAGCGCGTTGCGTCAGCTTTGCTCATCCTTGCGCGTACCGCGGCGGCCCACTCCGACGAACAACAGCTTTTTGTGCGCGAGCTTGCGCACTGCGCTGTTCTCCCCGAGCACTTCGAGGCCATTCAGGGACTCTACGATGGATCCCAGACCCTGATGGGCTTGGATCTGGACGTTGACCTGCGCTGGGCTCTCCTCATTGCTCTGGTACGCGGAGGCGTTGCTGGCGAGGCCGAGATCGCAGCCCTCGAGAGCGAAGACGACACGATGACGGGTCACCAGAAGGCCGCCGCTGCGCGAGCCGCACTACCCGATCAGGGTGTCAAGCAGCAGACATGGGATGCTGTTCTTCGCGATCTGTCCATTCCCAATGACACCCGTTGGGCGATGGTTTCGGGCTTCTGGGCCCAGGCGCGAACGAACCCCGACATGTATGTCCCGGTGGTTGCCGACTACTTCGATTCTCTTGAGCAGATCTGGAGGGATCACACCTTCCACATCGCTGAAGATATTGTGACCTTGATGTTCCCCAAGGCCATTGCGGGATACACCCAGGGTATTGATCCGATCGCCAAGGGAAACGAGTGGATCTCCAACCACCGGAATGCATCAGCTGCTTTGGTTCGCCTACTCCGCGAGCAGATTTCGACCACTGAGCGCATGCTGAACGCTCAGGCTGCAGACCTGAACTGATATAAGCGATACAAGTGGGGGTTGGTTCACGCAGAACCAACCCCCACTTTGTTTTATACGAATTTAGACTTCAAGCTCATCATCGATCATTCCCGTTCCGGCCCCAACAAAGGTCGCTACTCCCATGAGTAAACCGGTTACGGACATGGCAATCAATGGAATGGTTTGATTCCCAAGCGACTGGAGCAAAAGACCAAAACCGATCGGCCCAACTGCAGCGATGATATAGCCGATAGGCTGAACCAAGGCCGACAGATCCGCAGTCACAGCAGCGTCGCGAGAGCGTGCAGGAATGAGCGCCAAAATTAGCGGGAAGGTAAAACCACCAATTGCTAAGAGCGATACCCAGATCAGTGCGTAGCTCCCGGGAAACGCTGCAAGTCCAATCCAACCGCAGAAGGCAAGAAGACCCAAGAATGCAGCGAGCCACGGAATATGCGTTCCAACGGTATCAATCATGAAGGGAATCACCAGTCCGCCCACAACCGCCCACAAATTCACCAGCGCCGCCATGAGAGAAGCAAAGGATGCAGAGTACCCGGAATTTATAAGAATTTGAGGAAGGAAGGCAAATTGCACGTAGGCGTTGAGTGATTGCAGCCCAAATCCAAGAACCAGAGCAATAGCTGTTCGCGAGCGGTAGATTGGCAATCTCGAGGTCGAAACTCGCAGAGAATCTTCGCGCTTTCGAGGTTTATCGTCCGAGGGCGATTGATGCGCTACCCGCGCCGCTGCGCCATCAGGCCGATCCTTGCCTGCACGCACTGCAATCCTGATCCACACCAGACCTGCCAAGAAGGCAAAGACAACCCAAGCCGCCAGAGAATACTGCCAATAACGGCCGTCCCTGCCAGCAAGAGGAATAGCAAAAGCTGAGCCAAAGGCGCCGCCGATCAAAAGGAGCGTCCCATAGGCAGTAACAAGCAGTGTCCCCCTCCCGGCCTCGTGGTACTTAATCCACGCGGGCACCAAGACATTAGCCAGCGCGGGCCCAACGAGAGCAACAACACTGAGGACACAGAAGAAAGTAAAGTTCCCAGCCCAGGGACGAAGAAGCAAACCAAGTCCGCTGATGAATGTCCCAAGCGTGAGGACCATACTCATTCCCCAGCGCTTCGACATGGGGACAGCCATCAGACCAACACCTGCAAAAACCAAACAGGGCAGAGCAGAAAGAACTCCCAGTGCACCCGCTCCCGCGTGATAGGCCTGCGAAATATGTCCAAGCAAGGGTCCAATTGATGTTGCCCCGGAACGCATGGTCATACTCACGGCGACGATGCCAAGGAATGCAAGAGACGTCGAGACTGCGGCTCTGGCATACGATTTTCGCTGATCTATCATCATCGCTGTGTGTTCTTCATTTCATTATCCCCAGTATTTACAAAATTTTCCCAAATTGTGACCATGCATTGAACTTAATTTTCATAAGGAGATTAGACTTGCAATCACTAGTCTGACCGAGAGATGGCCGCATTAGCGACCACACCGTCAGCACACGGAAAGGATTCACGTGTCTACGCCTACAACGAGCACTCGCTCGTCACTGAAGGAATTAACCTTCCGCGGCATTATTATTGGTGGAATTATCACCCTATTGTTTACCGCGGCAAACGTTTATCTCGGATTGAAAGTCGGATTAACCTTCGCAACCTCGATCCCTGCAGCCGTCATCTCGATGGCAATTCTACGGTTTTTTGCCGATCACACCATCCAAGAAAACAACATTGTCCAAACGATTGCATCTGCTGCAGGAACTCTTTCCGCAGTGATCTTCATCCTCCCCGGCTTGGTCATTGTCGGCTGGTGGAGCGGCTTCCCCTACTGGACGACAATGGCCGTCTGCGCAGTCGGTGGCCTTCTCGGCGTTATGTACTCGATCCCGCTGCGTCGCGCGCTGGTGACCGGATCTGATCTCCCCTACCCCGAAGGCGTCGCAGGAGCCGAAATCCTCAAAGTCGGCGATGCCCACGAAAAGTCAGACGATAACACTCTTGGCCTACACGCAATTATCTGGGGCGCGATTTGCTCAGCAGCAATGTCTTTGCTGTCCTACATGAAGGTTGCAACGTCCTCGCTTTCCGCGACATTTAAACTCGGAGCCGGCGCAACCTCAATCGGAACTTCCCTGTCGCTTGCCTTGATCGGCGTTGGACACCTTGTTGGATTGACCGTTGGCATCGCAATGCTCATCGGCATGTTCGTCTCCTACTTCATCCTGATCCCCTACTTCAGCGCCGGCCAGCTTGACGGATCGGCATTGTCTGACGTTGTTGATACCGTGTTTTCCAGCCAAGTGCGTTACATCGGTGCCGGCGTCATGGCTGTTGCCGCAATCTGGACCCTGGTCAAGATCATTTCCCCGATCATCAAGGGAATCCGCGATGCAATGCGCTCCTCACGCACCCGTCACGATGGTGGCGAGGTTCCTCAGACCGAACGCGACATCCCGATCACGGTTGTCGCACTGGTGATTGTGCTGTCAATGATCCCCGTGGGCGGCCTGCTCTGGCTGTTTACAAACGGCACAGAAATCGCACACAACACAGCAATGCTCATCGCTGTTTCGGTGATCTTCACCCTTCTCGCAGGTCTTCTGGTCGCAGCGGTCTGTGGTTACATGGCCGGCCTCATCGGTTCATCCAATAGCCCCGTATCCGGCGTGGGCATTTTGGTCGTCGTCCTCACCGCGCTGGCGATTGTTGCGGTTCACGGTCACGGCTCCTCTGCAGCAGAGACAACCGCCCTGATTGCCTACACGCTCTTTACCGCAGCGATTGTCTTCTGTATTGCGACGATCTCGAATGATAACCTGCAGGACCTCAAGACCGGTCAGCTGGTAAACGCAACTCCGTGGAAGCAGCAGGTGGCTTTGGTCATCGGCGTTGTTTTTGGTGCGCTTGTCATTCCTCCGGTTTTGAACCTCATGCAGAATGCCTTCGGTTTCCAGGGAGCTCCCAACGCCGGCGCTGACGCGCTTGCTGCTCCTCAGGCCTCGTTGATTTCCTCCCTCGCAAAGGGCGTCATCGGTGGAACTCAGGATTGGAACCTTCTGGGTCTGGGCGCCATCATCGGTGTTGCTGTCATCATCATCGACGAGGTTTTGAACCTCACCACGAAGCGTCGTCTTGCGCTGCCGCCTCTGGCAGTGGGCATGGGCATGTATCTGCCCGCCTCGCTGACGATTCTCATTCCCGTCGGTGGCATCATCGGCTTCTTCTACGATCGTTGGTCTGCAACTCGCAAGGATCCCGAGCGCGCTCGCCGTATGGGTACGCTCCTAGCAACCGGCTTGATCGTCGGCGAGAGCCTCTTTGGCGTGATCTACGCGGGCATTGTTGGCGCGACAGGAAGTGAAGAACCACTTGCCGTCGTGGGCGATTCCTTCGCAACGCCAGCGACCTTCATCGGCGCGATCTTCTTCATCGGAAGCATTGCCCTCCTCTACCGCTGGATTCGTGGAGTGGTTGCGCGCACGGATAGTGAGCCTACCCTTCCCGAGGCCGGAGCTGAGGAAGCGATCGACGTGCACTGAGCGTCGCTCACCTACAGTTTGAGGGGAGTCGGATTCAATCCGACTCCCCTCCTGCTTTATTCAGCGACTACTCCCAGTGACGACTTCTTATCGCCGCGCATGCGCGTTTAAACTCTTTTCCGATACAAAAATCCGCTGGATGATCAAACATCCAGCGGTCTTTTTGTGGAGCTAAGGGGATTCGAACCCCTGACCTCTTCCATGCCATGGAAGCGCGCTA
>CALIZH010000329.1 GCA_938028585.1 uncultured Actinomyces sp.
CAGTCCTGCTAGAGGGGCAAGCCACAATGGGGTGCTCACCGGGGCGACTCCACCGATGAAGAGCAGGGAACCGGGCACTATCGCAAAGCCGAGGATGAGCCCTACCCAATACGTGTAGGTCCGAACGAATAGTTTGAAAGACTCAACCACTCACGCCTCCCATGGACTTCAGCACCGAAACTATAACAATTCTACGGCGGGGAGGCGACTCATGACCAGATACACTTCAAAACCCGCCTGAAATGTGCAAAGAATCTGTATTTGAGCCACCGATTCTTTTACAAAATCAGGCAAATCCACAGTTTCTTTAACGTTTTCAGGCAATATTTACAGATTCTTTGCAGAAATCAGGCGCACGCTAGGCCCCCTAGGTGCACGCTCGTTTCCCGCCGAGCTCGCACTGAGCGCGCACCCGCCCGCCTGGCGAGAAGCCCCGTCCACTAGCAGCGCTTACGCACAAGAAACCCGGCATCCACACGAAATGGATACCGGGTAGAAATCGCTTACAACCTGTACGTGCCGCGCGCCGCTGACCTGCGGTGTTGCGCGTGGTTGCAACCTGCGCATACCGGCGCGCCCCACGTGCTCGTGCGCGGCCCCGCGCTCGGACCCTTACTTGTACTCGTAGAAGCCCTTACCAGCAGCAACGCCGGTCTCGCCCTTGTCAATCTTCTCTTTGAGCAGGGCAACAATGCGACCCTGTACGGACTCAGGATCCTTAGCTGCAGGATTCATCAGAGCAACGTTGTATGCGGTGACCAGGCCAATGATGTCCAGAATCTGGAACGGACCCTTTGGCGAACCGGTGCCAATGCGCCAAGCCCTGTCGATGTCCTCGACGTCGCCGACGCCGTTAGCCCAGAGCTGCTCAGCGGAGACCAGAAGAGGTACCAGCATAGAGTTCAGCAGGTAGCCAGGCTGCTCCTTCAGAACCTTGACCGGAATCATACGAATGCTTGCCGCAAAAGCGACGACCATGTCAAAGTTCTCCTGAGCGGTACCTGCGTGACCCATAACCTCGCCGATTGGGTTGCGCCAAATCTCGTTAGCAAAGTGGAGTGCCAGGTACTTCTCGGGACGACCAGTAGCTGCAGCAAACATGCTTGGAATCATGGTTGAGCTGTTAGTTGCCACAATAGTCTTCTCGGGCAGGTGCTTGGCCAGCTCTGTGTAGAACTCAATCTTCTGCTCTGGATTCTCGGCGACGGACTCGATAACAAAGTCAGCGTCACCAAAAGCCTCGTCCCAATTGGAAGTGAGCTTGAGGTTGCTGTATGCGCGCTCTACCTGCTCTTTAAGTTGGTCGAGCTTCTCTGGAGTAATCTCATCCTGAGCAATGAGACCGTATGCGTATGCCTTAGGATTGCTCTTCATAGCCTCGAGGGTGTTCAGATATACCTCTCTGAGGTGCTCAATCTTTGGACGAGCGCGCTCAATTGAAGCCTCGGACCTCAGCCAAATGGTGGTCTCGTAGCCGCGATAAGCGGTCTGAAATGCAATCTGGCTGCCCAAAACGCCGCCGCCAGCAACTACAACTTTCTTAACCTGCGAAATGTCCATAGGACGTTCCTTTCTACAAGCGTGGCGAGAAGTGCCGCGCAAATTATCTACCATCTCTATACCCCAGAAAATCCCCGCCAAGCATTCGTTTGGAAAATTTCCAACTTTCATTCAAACCCTACAAATCACCCCTTGGCGAGAAACCACATCTATCACTCACACTTCTTGGGTAGAATAGATGCGTACAAGCAACAGCTGGTTTCGCCGCAGTCTATTGGCTGCAACCCAACAAAACACCAGGTATAACACCTGGACAGAATAGAGGCATCATGATCGACGGAACATACAAGATTCAAATGGATTCTCCCGTTGGAGCCAAAGAGGGTACCGCTGTTTTCATCACCTCTGGCGAGAAACTCACTGGTTCTCTGACTGCCATGGGTGTCCAGATTGATATTGAGAACGGCAAGGTTACCGACAACTCGTTTACCTTTGGCGGCAAGCTTGAGTCTTTTGTGGGTCCCGTTATCTTTGCCGTCGGCGGCTCCGTTGAGGGTGACACCATTCAAGGCATCGCCCACATTGCTAACCGTGACTTTGTGTTTACAGGTACAAGGGAGAGTTAAGATTACATCACGTTAGTAATCCTCACAGAAATACCTCCAAATAATTTTGGATTTTCTTTTCGACGTCAAGTTTACGTGCACACTTAACTAGCTTCTCTACGTCTCTCTTTGGACTTTTGACATAGGTCAGTATCGCCAGAATGACGACTTTCGAGTCCACGTACTTTGATCTCTGACCAGGTCGCAAAGTAATCTGTCTAGATTGTACGCTCTAACGATATTGCTATGCTGAGTAGTCAGCTATACCAGCCCAAGCTCAAGCACCTCGTCGGCACAGGTACGGCAGACTATTTCTACCTTCCTGATAGGCGAGGCGTTGTAGCCTTTGGGGAACGTCATGGTGAGGGAGAAGGGTGCGCGTCGGTCATTTCATGAAGGAACAGTGATGTAGCGTCGAAGAATATGTCACGCGAGAACCGATGTTGAGCGACGAGGTATGAATCCTCTCATGTCTCTGGAAGAGCATAAAGACCACGTCAAAATCAAATAAGTTCGCCCTTATCAACGGCCTTGATAAGTTTTCTCCTGGGTATGCCATAGGCAATGACCTGTGACTCGGACTCGTATTCATTCTGGTCTTTCACAATCTCGATTAAAGCCAGAGTCATTCTCTTTCAAAATCGTACATTTGTACTAAATATTATTTCATGTTAAGCACAAATGTTTAGTTCTGCATGATTGAGTCATAAACATGCATAGAGGGGCTTTAATAGGGAAATTAAAGTAATCTTAGATAGAAATCATAATTACTTAAAAAAGATAGACCCAACAATTGTTGAGCCCATTATAAGGCAATCTAGTTTTACTTCTACTTTCACTCTTTCACGCCCGTTAGCCATGGCTCAATTGCAACTTGCTTCAGTTGGTTGTTATTTTAGCGATGTCGCCGCTGGATTTCACCTTGCTATAATGATGCATACACATTTGTTTTACATTTCGAGTGATGGGATTGTAGATGCCTAACAGTTATAAAGGCGTGATTTCAGTCAAGACTCTCACCGTCCAACTCATAGACGCGAAGCCAGACCGCATTCGCATTTGCCGCATCGACGGCGAGTCGCTTGTCACTGTCGTCATTCCGAGGGAGGACCTCGCCGAAGCGAAGTCGCTGCCGAATATCCCGCAGCGCGGCGTCTATTACTTGCTCGACGAGGACCACGGCAACGTGAGTCGTGTCTACGCTGGCCAGACAACCCAGGGCATTGCCCGGCTCGACACACATAAGGCAAAGAAGGAGTTCTGGAACAAGGCCGTCATGTTCCTCGATGACGACCAGAACATCAGTAAGGATGCGCTGGATGTCCTCGAGGCGAAGGCCATCGACTACGTGCGCACCCACGGCTCGTACGAGACCGACAACTCGGCGACGCCTAAGCCCTACGTCGATCCGTACAAGGAAGAGGCTGTCGAACGCCTGCACGAGAGGATTCTCTTCAGGATGGCGGCCCTGGGGTACGACCTTGACAGGGTTGACCAGGGTCCCGCAGGCGCGCCAGTGGTCTTCCACACGAAGAAGAACGGCATACGCGGAGCAGGGCGATACGACAAAGCTACCGGGCACTTCATCGTGCTCGCCGGCTCGAAAGTAAACCTCTCGAGGCCCGTGCTGAAGAACTCGGGCGTCGCAGCCGCGCGCAGGGAGATCTTCGGCGATTCGGACAGAATCGCAGAACTCGCCGAGGATCTCGAGTTCCCAACACCCAGCGCCGCGGCGGTGTTCGTGCTCGGTGGCAGCCAGAACGGCTGGACCGAATGGGTAAGCGACGACGGGGAAACGCTCAATCAAGTCTATAGAAGCGAGGAAAACTAGATGAACAAGCAGCAGCTAGCCTCTAAGATATGGGAGTCCGCCAACAAGATGCGATCAAAGATCGAGGCTAACGAGTACAAGGACTACATTCTGGGATTCATCTTCTACAAGTTCCTGTCCGAGACCGAGGTTGCCCGCCTGAAGGCACGCGACTTCGCCGAAGAGGACCTGCCCAGCCTGGTGGAAGACGACGAGGAGACGGTCGAGTTCGTCAAGGGTGAGTGCGGCTACTTTATCGCTTACGACAACCTCTTCTCCACTTGGGTGGCAAAGGGCGGCGACTTCGAGATATCGAACGTGCGCGACGCGCTTTCCGCCTTTAGCCGCAATATCGACCCGGCACGCAAGCGTGTCTTTGATGGAATCTTTGACACGCTGCAGACCGGTCTCTCCAAGCTCGGCACCGACGCACGGAGCCAGTCCAAGGCCGCTCGTGATCTCATCTACCTCATCAAGGATATTCCGATGGACGGCCAGGCCGATTACGACGTGCTCGGCTTCATCTACGAGTACCTCATCAGCAACTTCGCCGCCAACGCCGGCAAGAAGGCCGGCGAGTTCTACACTCCGCACGAGGTGTCCATGCTCATGAGCGAGATCGTCTCGTGGCACCTGGCCGGACGCGAGAACATCACCATCTACGACCCCACCAGTGGATCGGGATCGCTGCTCATCAACATCGGCAAGGCCGTGGCGCGCCGCAACGGCGACCCGGACTCCATCAAGTATTATGCGCAAGAGCTCAAGGAAAACACCTACAACCTCACACGTATGAACCTGGTTATGCGCGGAATACTCCCTGACAATATCGTGGCCAGAAACGGCGACACGCTCGAGGATGACTGGCCGTGGTTCGACACGGTCGAGAATAAGGATGAGACCTACGACCCGCTGTTCGTCGATGCCGTGGTGTCGAACCCCCCGTATTCCCAGAACTGGGACCCGGAAGACAAGGAGCTTGACCCGCGCTTCAAGTTCGGCGTGGCGCCCAAGTCCAAGGCCGATTACGCCTTTTTGCTGCACGACCTATACCACCTGCGCCCCGACGGCATCATGTGCATCGTCTTGCCACACGGCGTGCTGTTCCGTGGCGGCGAGGAGGGTACCATCAGGAAAAACTTGGTGGAGAACCGCCATATTCAGGCAATCATCGGGCTTCCCGCGAACATCTTTTTCGGTACGGGCATCCCGACCATCGTCATGGTGCTTCGCAAGCAACGCGAGAGCAGTGACGTACTGGTTGTGGATGCGTCGAAGCACTTTGTGAAGGAAGGCAAGAACAACAAGTTGCGCGCGAGCGACATCAAGCGTATCGTCGACGCCGTGACAACGAACTCGACCGTCGACAAGTTCAGCCGCCTGGTCTCCATCGACGAGATACGCGCCAACGATTACAACCTCAACATTCCGCGTTATGTTGATTCGTCCGAAGCTGCTGAGAACTGGGACGTGTACGCCACCATGTTCGGCGGGGTTCCGAAGGCTGAGGTCGACACCCTCGACCGCTACTGGAAGGTGTGGCCGAGCCTGAAGGGTCAGCTTTACGGTGAGGGCGGCGGGTCATGCCTTGTTGCCTTGACGGATGACGTGACGGCAACGGTGAAGGGTAACGTTGACGTCGTCTCATTTCTGGGCAGCTATCGGGATACGCTGTCGCACTTGCCTGCGGAGCTGCGGAAAAGACTGGTAGACGGTTTGTTGCAGGTTGACGTCGTGGCCGAGGAGGATCATATCGCGGAGCAGCTCCGCGACGCCCTCTCCGGTGTTGCGCTCGTCGACGAGTACGATGCCTACCAGGCCCTTGATGATGTGTGGACGGGTATCTCCGGCGACCTCGAGGTTATTCAAACCGAGGGCAGCGAGGCTGTACGCAAAGTCGATCCGAATATGGTGATAAAAAAGAAAGACGGAAAGGAAACGGAAGTTCAGGATGGCTGGATTGGTCATATACTCCCGTTCGAACTAGTGCAAAGTCACATACTCACAGCCGATGTTGCCAAAATTAACTCGATGGAGGAGAGGCTGTCCGTCATATCCTCGTCTTGTTCTGAATTGATCGATTCCCTTGACGTCGAGCAGCTCGACTCTTCAGCGATTAATGACTCAAATGATGCATTCGTCCTCAAAGAAATCAATGCCCATCTTAACAGCGAAATGAAATACATTTCCTCTCCAGAGATTCGTGACCTGGAAGAATATCTGAAACTTCTTGATCAAAAAGCGAAAAAACAAGAAAAGCTAGCTTTCATTGAAAACCACTCTGAGGTTTCCTGGCAGGAAATGGAGTCAAACAAAGACGGAACATACGGTAAAGCAAAGGTTGCGTCCTATATAGGGAAGTTAAAGCTGGCAGTAGGCTTTCCTGTTGATAGCTTTGAATATGTCCTTGCGCAAGCGAAGGAACTCCTCGACGAGGAAAAGTCGCTCAAGACAGCAAGTAGGGAAGCGAAGCTTGCGCTTGAGGAGAAGACCAAGGAGGTCGTCGAGGGCCTGGCCGACGCCCAGTGCGACGAATTGCTTGCTGCGAAGTGGATTGACCCGCTGATATCTGATTTGCTCGAGCTGTCCAATGCTGTCGTAAGCGATTTCATCGCAAAGGTCGTTACATTGAACGCAAAGTACGCGACAACCTATTCGGACGTATGCAACCAGATTGCTGAGGAGGAAAATGAGTTGGCGGCGATGCTGGGCCAGCTCACGGGTAACGAGCACGATATGGCGGGCATTGCTGAGCTGCGGAAACTGTTGGGAGGTGAATAGCGTGGCGGAAAAAACCAATGTGCCTGAAATCCGCTTCGCCGGTTTTACTGACCCTTGGGAACAGCGTAAGTTGGGAGATTGCTTCGAGTTCTTGAAGAACAACACTCTTTCACGCGCTGACTTGAATGGCGAGAATGGCACTGCTCGCAATGTTCATTACGGAGATATTCTTATTAAGTTCGGTGATTGCCTCGATGGCGAACGAAGCGATTTGCCGTTTATTACCGACGATACCGTACTTCCCAAATTTGCTGGGTCGATACTTCGCGAAGGCGATGTCATTTTTGCCGACACAGCAGAGGACGAAGCGGTTGGCAAGTGTGTTGAACTGCAGAAACTACCAAAAGAACCAACTATCTCGGGGTTACATACGATACCAGTGCGACCTCGGTTCCCCTTTGGGACAGGTTACCTGGGGCACTACCTTAATTCCAATGCATACCATAGACAGCTTCTCCCCTTAATGCAGGGAATCAAGGTGATTTCCGTTTCAAAGGCCGCACTGCAAGATACACAATTAAGATTTCCTAGCTTGTCGGAGCAATCTGCCATAGGCGCGGCGTTGAGTGCGATTGACAACCTCATCACCCTTCATCAGCGTAAGTACGATAAGCTGTGCGCTGTGAAGAAATCAATGCTCGATAAGATGTTTCCGAAACCCGGCGAGACCGAGCCCGAAATCCGCTTCGCCGGTTTTACTGACCCTTGGGAACAGCGTAAGTTGGGGGAGCTAGGGGTGATTTCAACAGGCAACACCCCTTCGACGAGTTGCCCAGATTACTATTCTGACGCTGGAATCCCATGGGTTACACCCACAGATATCTGTGAATCTACGCAGCTTGTAACGGACAAGAGCTTAAGCGAATTAGGCCAAACGGTAGCACGGACAGTTCCTTCTAACTCAATCCTTTGTACCTGCATTGCAAGTATTGGTAAGAACGCCATTACTTCAACTACCAGCGGTTTCAATCAACAAATTAATGCATTGGTTCCAGATACTAACCTATATGAACCTTACTTCCTTTACGTTCAGAGCTCTCTGTGGTCGGAGACAATGAAACGCAACGCAGCAGCAGGGACCATGCAGATAGTCAACAAACGCGAGTTTTCGGACCTGATAACGTCTATCCCATCTAAAGACGAACAATACGATATTGCTTCCTTATTTTTTAGACTTGATTCTCTCATCACCCTTCATCAGCGTAAGTTGAATCTTCTGAAGAATACGAAGAAATCGCTTTTGGATAGGATGTTCGTTTAGTTTTTTAACACAGATACCACTCTGAGATCATGAAACTGTCGATTCGCATTAGTCGAATCGACAGTTTTTAAATATTTGTGACCGAATCGTAAGGCACTGCTGCCTACTTACCGCTGTCACTGATGAAGGGTGATGAGAATGTCAAGGCCTTTTAGACAATCGGCTATCGCCCGCTGTTCATCAATGGTCGGTGGCACTTTAGCCACTATCTCCGCGAAGCGATCGTATCGCAAAGTTTGTGTGTCTTTGGAATTGCCCTGAGAGTCGCAGAGGTATTTGTAAAGCATGTCTGTTCGTTTTAAAAGATAGCCAAAACAGATCGAGTCAAGCTCAACTGCAGGTCTTGCAACCACATAAGCTGGACTTACGATGCCGTCATATTTACTTGAGTCAACTGCACCCTGCCACATGCGCATGCTGTTATATACGATGTCTCCAACGCGAACAACCTTATAGTTAGCGATGCTCGCACCGGGATTCGTGTCTCTGTCGGACTCGGATGCCGGATAGATTCCGTTAGCCACGCTAACTGACAAAATCTCTTCACTCGAAGATCGCTCGTTGCTTTCAGTAAACAGCTCACCCAACTTACGCTGTTCCCAAGATGGAGTCGTCCAATTTGGATAACCGCTTGGGAACAGCGTAAGTTCTCAGAGCTAGCTTCTTTGCGGAGAGGGTTGACGTACTCACCCGCAGACATTCGGCCATACGGTCAAGGTATTCGCGTGCTTAGATCATCCAATATTAATGAGGATGAATTTACCCTCAGCAATGAAGATGTATTTGTGGACGAGACTGTAGTTGGGATAGAGCTGGTACAAGAAGGTGAAATACTCATCACTGCTGCGAATGGCTCTCCTAGACTTGTTGGCAAACGTGCCATTATCGATGGTTTAACTGGGAAGACAGTCCATGGCGGCTTCATGCTTTGCGCTCATGCAGAACAGCCCGACTGCGTCGCCGCACTTATGGGGTCGCGATGGTACCAGCACTTCTTGGCGACTGGAGTGGCTGGTGGCAACGGCTCTATTGGCAATCTTGATAAAGCTGCCCTGGAAGATGAGTATGCATTTGTACCTTCCATCAAGGAGCAGGAGCTGATTGGCGCACTCTTCTCGCGCCTTAACAACCTCATCACCCTTCATCAGCGTGAGCCACGGTTTGCTGATACAGGTTAAATAAGAGTCGAAAGAGCCCTCATGATGATGTCAATGTCCTTGTTCTCGAGCTCTTGGATGACGTGCAAATATGTTTCCTGAGTGGTGGTCATGCTTGCATGCCCGAGCCTTCGGGATACGCTGGCGATGGAGACGCCGGCGAAAAGCAAGAGTGATGCATGTGTATGACGCAGCCCGTGGACGGATATGGTGGGTACGTCAACATTTTTGCAGTGGCGCGCTAAGACGCTGTTAGCCGTCGAGTTATAGACCTTTCCCTTCGCAAATATGGGCTCAGTCGGCGGAAGATCTTTAAGCAGCCCAGAAAGTTGCATGATGAGTTGCCAGTCGAGTTGAACCTTCCGCACCGATGAGGCGTTTTTCGTGGGGACAAATCCGCCACCGTTCTTGTAGTCCCAGGTTTTGTTCACCGAGAGCGTTTGATGGGCGAAGTCGAAGTCTTCGGGAGTAAGCCCAAGGGCCTCGGAGAAGCGCAGACCTGTTTTAGCGACTATGAGAATAAGCCAATCCCAACTCGGCTCGCCTGATAAATCAAGGTCGCCGAGCATGGCATGAAGCTCAAACTGGTTGAGGTACTTGATCTTTTTCGTACGCGGCTGTTTCCCTTTGATGATGGCCTTGCGCGTAGGGTCGCGAGGGATGAGTCCTTCGTCAACTGCGTCAAGGATCGCCCCTTTAAGCTGATGGTGGAAGTCCATGGTTGTCTGGCGCTCGTGGTGCACTGCGTAGCCGTTGATGAGCTGCTGGTACGAGGTCCGGTCGAGATCTTTTATCTTGAGGTCTGGAATCAGCTTGGCGAGCCAAGACTGCGTGAGCCGGTACTTTCCCATGGTGACCTCACGGATGGCCCCTTCTTTGTAGACGCTAATCCATTGTGAGTAGTAATCACAAAAAAGGGATTCTTCGTTGATACTGATTGGCATTTTTACCCTCTTTCATCATGTGAGGTGGCTCACGCTGATGAAGGGTGATGAGGTTGTCGAGACCGAGAACGACCGTAGATATGCGCTTCTGCTCGCTTTCCGACGGGTAAAAGATCTCAACTTCGGCGATGTCGTTGCCATGGACATGTACGACTGATTTTCCTTGTGCTCGCTTTGCTAAATCGTCATGAGCTTTGCTGTACGTTATAGCAAGCGCGGTGTAGTCTGGATCAAGCTTGCTTACTGGAATGACGACGTTTAAATCGCCGCCAAAAATGATTCCTGACCTGCGCACGGATGATGCAACGGCAATATCTTCTGCCGTTTCCCCGGATGCAGGAACGATTACTTCGTTACCCTTTGAAAGAAGCGATCCCTCTTGCTCAACGGCAAAAGTGTCTACGTCCTCAATACGTGATTCATATTGGGTATATAGGCGCCCATACAAGATTAGTGGGGCGCCAGCATTCCTAATGTCAGCTTTGCTGTAGCCATGCCCCTTAGAAATAGTGCAGAGCTCTCCCAACTTACGCTGTTCCCAAGATGAAGCGAGGGGACGCATGGTCAAATACGCCCCCTCGAATTGCCAAACCCTCAATTTCACCTGTTCATAATCGCTGCTCATTCGTCGATGTCAAAGCCGCCTTCCAGGATGAACTTCTTCAACAGCGCCGCCGCACGGGAGTTCACCTTGAACAAAGAGAGCGTTTTGCCTTCCTTCTGTTCAAAGAAGGTCTTGGCACGCGCCTTGTCTACCGAGTTCTTCAAATCGTCGAAGCGCCCGAACTCGTTAATGTTCGATTCTGTCAGGTCGAGAGCAGCCATGGTAGCAAGAAGCTCACCGTCTATGCCGAGCGCCTCGACGACCCGCTCGACTTGGGCGTTTTTCGCCTTGCGAGCATAGGACGTGATGTAATCCCTCAGCGTCATGCCGTCTTCAAGGGTGACGTCCCCTCGCTCGACGTCGTGAAGGAACAGCTCGGCGAAACGCTGGTCGTCCTGGCTCAGAGACGCGAATGATCGGTGGAGTTCCTCGCGTGCGGCAGCGAGCCCCTCGTCGTCCTGCTCAAGGCATTTCAGCCACTTTTCGAAGTTTGCGTTCATGTAGTCACTGTCTATAAGCCCCGTGTCAATCTCGGTTATATGACCATCGAGCTCGTAAGGCGCCTCCGGGGCGCCTCCAGGGCCGATTCCTCCCGCGAACAGCTCTTTGTAGCGTTGCACGAGGACGAGATAGGTCCGCTCGTCGATGATCGGCTGCACGAAGTAGGTTTTGCCGCGTCGCCCTCCCTCATCCGGTTCCTCCTCGAACTCGTAGGTATCCTGGTCCCACGTGAAACCCTGCACTTTCGCGGCTTCAAGGAACATGTTAAGCTCGACGAACTCCTTGGCAAACTTTCGCCTGGCCTCTTGCGATGCGGGAAGTTTCGAGAGATCGCCAACGCCCGCAGCCTCAAACACCATGAGTATCTCCTGCAGACGCGCGTCCATCAGCGCGATATTGTACGGAAGCTTCTGCACGAACATGTCGAGCGGGCGGTCGCCCGAGTACAGCTTCACCGCAGCATCGATGTAGCCCTTCATAGTGTGGGGACGGCGGTAGTAGCGGATGGTGCCGAAGGGCTTGTCGGGGCCGAACAGGCGGTTGGTGCGGCTGAAGGCCTGGATGATACTCTCGTAGTCGATGACCTTGTCGAGGTAGAGCGTGTTGAGCCACTTGGAGTCGAAGCCCGTAAGCATCTGGTCCACTACGATGAGCAGGTCGATACGACTCTCGCGGTTGGCGTCGACGTTGACGTAGGGCTTCTTATGGGAAAGGCGCGCCGAGATGTCCTTCTTCATGGCAGGCCAGGTGGGAATGGTGAACTCCTGGCCATATGCTTTGTTGTAATCCTCGATAAGTTCGACCAGGGCATCCTCCTTCACGGTGGAACCGGCGTCATTGTCGATGCTCGGGTCGAAAAGCGCTGTCACCTTCATCTGCGGCGCCTCCATCTTGAAGGCGCGGTAGTAGTCAATCGCCTCGGGGATGGAGCTCGTCGCCAAAATCGCATGGAACTTGCCGCCATGGGAGAGCACTGGGAAGTGCCGCAGAACGTCCTCGACCACCTTGCTGTGGTGCGGCGTGTCGGGCCAGTACTGGGTGCGGGTCAGGAAGTCCTCAATGCCCTTGATGCGGTTACCGGCGCCGTCGACCATGGGGCCCATGGGGACCTTCGTCTGGTCCATGTAGTGGTAGAAGACCTTGCTCTTGTGCTCGTCGGAGATGGCCTCGACGACGTTTGAGGCCTTAGCCTGCTCAAGGGCCACGGCCTCGCGCACGTCGTGGTCATCGAAGGTCGTCACCATATATGGGTCGAAGCCCAGGACGTTGCCGTCGCGAATGCCGTCGGCGATGCTGTAGCGGTGCAGGCACTCGCCGAACACCATGGCGGTGGTGGAGCCTTTCTTCTGGTTTTCGTCGAGGATTGGCGTGCCCGTGAAGCCGAAGAACAGCGCGTTGGGGAACGCGCGGCGTATGACCTGGAGCATCTCGCCGAAGGTGGAGCGGTGACACTCGTCGATGACGAACACGATCCGCTTGGAGGCCAGACAGTCGAGCTCCGCCTGGGTGATCCCGCCCTCGCTGGCTTTCACGTTGCTCATTTTCTGGATGGAGGTCACGATGAGGCGGTTCTTGGGGTCGTCGCTCGCGAGCTTCGACTTCAGCACCTGAGTGTTCTCGGTTCCCTGCACGTCGTCGGCATCGTCGGCGAACGCGCGGTACTCGGAGAGCGACTGCGTGCCCAGCTCGATGCGGTCCATCAGAAAGACCACCTTGTCGGCGTCGTGCGAGTCGGCTATGAGCTGGGCAGATTTGAAGCTCGTCATGGTCTTGCCGGAGCCGGTGGTATGCCATATGTAGCCGCCGGGACGTCCCGGGGCACTGCTCTTGGGTCTCTCGTCCCATTTGCATCTGCGCACCTTGTCGGATATGGCGGCGGCCGCGTAATACTGGTAGCTGCGCATGACCTTCAGGCAGCCGTCCGAGCTGTCGGCCACGGTATAGAAGCCGATGAGCTGGTGCGCCATGGGGATGGAGAGCATCGTGGAGGTGAATCGCTTCCATTCGCCGGTTCCGGGTTTGTCGCCCGCGCAGACGGGCTCGTTGTTGAAGTCCTCCCAGTGAAAATAGAAGTTCGGGTTGAATGCGCCTGTGCCAGGGTTGGCAAAGTACAGTGCTTCATCGGGAGTCATTCCCACGAAAATCTGGACCAGGCGGAAGAGCCCCGTGAACACACCCTCGTGGGCGTACTTCTCTATCTGGCCGGTGGCTTGGCTGACGGGGATGCCGCTGCGCTTGAGCTCGATGTGGATGACGGGCATGCCGTTGATGAGCAGACACAGGTCGCCACGACGGTCGTTCAAGATCTTGCTCTTCGCGGGGTAGATTGGCTGCTGAGCTATCTGGTAGCGGCTCTGGCCAGCTGCGATCTCCTGGCGATCGTAGATTTTCAGGCTCACCTCCTTGCCCAGGTGGAGCGGATCGTCGGGGTTATCGCGCGTGATGGCGACGGTCTTTCCGTTGATGAACCCGTTGAGCGCGAGCGGGGTCTTGAGCGTTTCTATTTGTTCGATGACCTGTGCCATCTCGCCCTGGGTGAGCGGGCAGCCATTCAGGCGGTCGATGTCCGCGTTGTTCTGGAACAGAATCTTCGCCCAGTTCTCAATGAGGTCCTGCTCGGTGGGATAGCGCAGGACGCCGTCCGCATCGTCCCATCCGTGCTGCTTCAGTACGGTGACGACAGCTTCTTCAAAAGAAGTCTCTTTATCGTAAATCATCGGAGAAACCTTTCTTCGAAATTGTTAAAAGCTATACATTTAGGTATCGATAATGATTATAAGACGTAGATGCTTCCACCTGGTAATAGCGTAAGTTTTTATAAATCTATCAAAAAAGTAATGAACGCTACGATGTTGAGTTAAGTGCGAGCAAAACGCTATTTGATGCAACAATGATATCTAGAATTCTCATTGTTGGTGTAACAACAAAAGACAAGGTAGTGACCCATAGGTCTACAATGGCGCTTACGACAACGCACAGCACCAAGCATTTACTCAGCAGACTGGGCGTAAGCGTGTTCTTCCTGGCAATATTGGTCGTGGTTTCAATGCTGGTGAAACTCAGACTAAGGGTCACATAGTATATTGGACTGAGGACGTTTGGGTTTCAGAGAATAAATTAAAAGCATTTAACTAGCTAGAAAACACGGAGGTTGTTATGCAGCCTCCATGTTGCTTTTTATATCACATCAACCATTACGGTATTTACTAAGTCTTCAAGTAGTGTTCGTGCCATATCATTAAGATCTAATTTGTGATCTTGGGTGTAGGAGAGCTCAGTTTCGTGTAGAGTTTGCATTGCGGTTATTTCCTTTCTGAATTGGTTGTGGTGACTATATTTTAGGAAATAACCGCACTTCTTTTAAACACCTGAAATGCTCTCTTACACCACTTTTCGGGACACAACCTACGTTTGTGCAGTGAGTTTAGTAAAGCTATCTCGTCAGCTCAATCGCATCACGAATACTCTGCAGGGAGTTCTTAGATTTGCGCGGGTTGGCGAGCATTACCGATGTGTAGAGAGAGTCGATGAGAGCGAGCTGAACAATTCTTGATGCCAGAGACTCTGATCTAAATGATGTTTCCTCTGAGATAGTCAGTAACGTGACATCCGCTCTTCTCGCCAGAGGAGAATTTCTATCACTGGTAATTACTAACACACGACCGCCAATTTGCTGGAATAAATCGGCAAGTTGGATAGCCTCTTTGCATCGACCAGTGTGAGAGAAGATAATCGCACAGTCGTCTTTTGTCGCTCGGCTAGCCTCCATGAGCTGCAGGTGGTAATCGGATGCGTATTTTACGTTGAGGGGTGATCGAAGCAGCTTGTGATAGGCGTCTGCAGCAATAATATTGCTTCCACCAAGTCCAAAAAGAAATACAGTTTTGCTGGAAACAATCAAGTTAACTGCGCCTTCAAGATTTTCGGGCTCAAGCATCTCTTTAGTGTGACTGAGAGAATCAATTGAGGAGTCAAATACACTGACAGCCACGCCCAGTGGGGAAGTGGTGTCAGAAATGTTTTCACGAATTGAAATTGCAGGATCAA
>CALIZH010000330.1 GCA_938028585.1 uncultured Actinomyces sp.
GAAGCGGAGTCTGCTCGATATTTGAGGCCGTGGTAGTCGGTGTATGCGAGCCGATAAGTTCGCGGATCCGCAGTGCCGCCTGAGCGCTACGGACGAGTTGTGCCATCGCAGAGTTCATCTGAGCCGAGGCCTCGAAAGAAGACAGGGGAGTGAGGGTAATGACCGCGAGAGCGACGGCGCTGAGGATCTGAGCCTGAACGGATGGAACTCCAACGAGGAGCGCCCCGACAACTGCCAGTCCCATAGATGCGCGATCGATGAATTGAGCCCAAGCAGAGGCGCGGGCGGCCCCTCGTCGAGATGACTCAATGTGGTCCTCGCTGCGTTCGAATTCGCCGCGCGCACGGTCAATGAGTCCGTTAATTGCCAGCTCATCGTAGCCATCGATCAAGGTCACCAGCGAGCTGCTCAGGGCAGCACGTGCCTGGATTCCTTCGACTTGAGCTGCGCGTTGCGCTCGAGCGGTGATAACGGGGGCAACGATCCCAGAAAGGATTAAGCAAAGCGCCAAGATCACTGCAGCGCCGGGAGAATGAAGTGCCAGAGCGCCGACGGTCGCGCACCCTACAATCGCTGCGACACCTGCAGGAAGGACAGACTTCACAATAAAATCGCCGACCTCGTCGACATCGGATCCCATACGTGCCAGCAGATCACCGCGGCGAAGTGAGATCACTCGGCCCAGATCTGAAGATGCTAAGGCGTCGTAAAGGCTCAGTCGTAGATGGTCCATGCCCTCGAGTGCAACGCGGTGGGAAATCAGGCGTTGAACATAACGCAGAAGGGCACGCGAGACACCGAAGAGACGTACCGATGTTGCAGCAACAGAAAGTACTAAGACGGGAGGCATCTGTGACGCTCGCGCGATGAGCCAAGCGGATGTTGCACCCAGAGCGATCGATGAACCAATTCCAAGGCTTGCCAGAAGGAGCGCACCGATAAAACGCCACTTATCGACTCGGAGCAGGGACAACGCCCATCGCAAGGAGGATGCTTCCTCAGAAGTGAGAATCCGCATTTTCATTGCTCTCCTCCAACTTCTGCCAATTCGGCCTGATCCTTAACCCGCGAATGAACGCTGATCACTTGGTCTGCTGCATCGATAAGAGCCTGGCGATGCGCGATCGCAATGACCGTTCGACCTTTCTTGCGCAGAGCCTCCATTGCCTTCAAAACGATCTCTTCACTCACAGCGTCCAAGTGGGCCGTCGGTTCATCCAAGATGACAATGGGAGTGCGTGCTAGCAAAGCACGGGTTAGGGCAAAACGTTGTCGTTGGCCAACGGAAAGACCGGCCCCATCTTGGCCAATTTGCGTATCCCAACGCTTGGGAAGCGTGTCCAGAACTTCGCTGAATCCGCAAAGCGCTGCGGCAGCCTCGAGTTCTTCATCTGTTGCAGGTGGAAGCTGCTCGCGTAGGCTTCCGGGAAGCAAAGAAGGGTGCTGTGGTACCCAGGTTATGGCTTCCCACAGTTTTTCTTTGGGAACGTTTTGAAGGGGAATCTCTTCTCCTTCGCGGGTGCAGACCATGAGATGTCCACGCTGAATCGGAAGCAGTCGCATCAGTGCGTAAATTGTGCTGGTCTTTCCTGAACCTGAGGGGCCTGCAAGGACGCTCAGCGTTCCTGGCAGGATATCCGCGTTCAACCCTGCAGGCGCCCAAGTGCCGCGTGCCTCAATCGAAAGATTGCGCAATGAGAAGGCAGCTGAAGCCCAGTCGATATCGTGATCATCCGGAACAGAGTCTTCGTCTTCGGAGTCTTCACCCATTGAAGGAATCGGGGTTTCTAGAATTTCGAAGGCTCGTTCTGCCGCGGCGACACCATTCGCGGAGGCATGAAACTGAGCTCCGACCTGACGTAGAGGTTCGAAAACTTCCGGTGCGAGCATGATGACCGCTAGGCCGGTAAATAAAGAAACATGCCCAAAAACCATTCGGAAGCCGACCTCGACGGCCACCAGGGCAACGCAGAGCGTGGAGAGAAACTCCAACACCGCACCAGAGAGAAAAGCAATGCGCAGCGTCGACATTGTTGCGCGCGTATTAGAGCGCGAGAGAGATTCTAAATGCGCTCGAGGAGCGCTTTCGCGTCCCAAAGCGCGAAGGGTGGGCAGTCCCGCAATCAAATCCAGCATTTGTGCGCCCAAGGTCTGCATTGTTTCCAGTTTTTCTGAGGAAGCGCTTTGAGTGAAACGACCAATTAAGGCCATAAAAATTGGGATTAGGGGAACAACGATTGCGGCAATGAAGGCTGACCAGAAATCGAGGAAAAGGATTGTCGCCAGGGCTAGGGGAGTCACAGTTGCTGTGAGGACCAACTGGGGAAGATAGTCGACGAAGTAAGGGGAGAGGTCTGTCAAGCCTCGGGAAAGGAGCGTCGAGGCCTCGGAACCGTGAGTAGCGCGCCAGCGTGGCCCCAAGTCTGAGATGTGGGTCAGGACGCGTCCACGCAATTCTCGGATTGTCCGGTCTGCTGCTCGGTGTCCCAAGGCCTCGCGAACTCCGATGACTGCTGCGCGCACGATAACGATAGCGACCAAGAGAAGAAGCGGCGTGCGTACTTGGGCAAGTGATGCACCGGATGTGACTGCGGGAGAGAGAGCCGCAGAAAGGGCAAGAGTCTGTGCAATCACCAAGACTGCCGTCACAATCCCCAAGATTGAAATGAGGATGATATGACGACGCGCGCTCGAAGCGTACTTGAGAAGACGGGGGTCCAGTGGGCGCATTCTTCTATTTTCTGTCCTTGGAGAAGCTCGTGCTCGGTGAAAAAACTGGTGGCCCCGGTTTCCCGAGGCCACCAGTACTGCGGACGATCAGCCCGCGAGGAAATTCTGATCCAGTCGGATCTTGTTCAAGATCAAACCGGTATTCGTTGAAACATCCGAGGAAGAAACGCGAGAACGGAACTTCCAGTAGGACCACGCGGTGTAGACAAGAACCACGGGGACCAAGCAGAGAGCAACGATCGACATCACGGTCAGAGTTCCCGTAGTCGACGAGGCCTGTGCGATGGTCAGCGAATAAGCGGGATCAATGCTCGACTTCATGACGTTCGGTGCCATTGCTGCGAAGATCCATGCAACTGCTCCGGCCATTGCGAGGCAAGAGAAGAGGAAGGACAGACCTTCGTTACGCAAGACAGCCTGCGAGAAGACAGTCGAGGCGATGAGGCACAGCGCTGCGATGAGCAGCGGGATCCATGCCAAAACATTCGTTGAGTACGCGAGCTGTCCCCAGATTACCCACACGGCAGCCAGAGCGGTCGCAACCACTGTCGCGGGAGCTGCGAAACCATTTGCGCGCTCCTGCAGGTCTCCTTCGGTCTTGAGGGCCAAGAACTGAGCGCCGTGAGCAAGGCACAGAGCAACCAGGACAAGACCACCCAAGAGGGTGTAGGGAGTGAGCAGTGAGAAGAAACCACCGGTCAGCTGGTGAACTGCGGTATTGAGGGAGGCGGGGACATCCGCAGGTGCAACGACCGCGTTCGTTCCGTGAGTGACAACCTCAATCTTCATTCCCTGAACCAGGTTGGCGAATGCCACACCGAAGAGAAGGGGAACAAGCAGTGCGGAGACGGCGTGAACGCGATCCCAGACACTGCGCCATTGCTCAGACTTGAGCTTTGAACGCCATTCAATTGCACAAACGCGAACGATGAGTGCCAGCAGAATGAGGAAGAGTGCCAGGTACATTCCCGAGAACATGGTTGCGTACCATTCGGGGAATGCTGCGAAGGTCGCGCCACCGGCGGTCAGCAGCCAGACCTCGTTACCGTCCCAGTGGGGGCCGATTGTGCGTAGCGCTTGGGTGCGCTCGCGATCATCGCGTGCGAGGAAGCCCTGGAGCATTCCCACTCCGTAGTCGAAGCCCTCGAGGACCAGGTACATGGTCCACAAGACAGCGATGAGGATGAACCACAAAATACTCAAAGTCATGGTTTTTCCTTTCCTCAGTAGCCGAATGAGAGTGCGCCAGAGACTGCTTCCTTATCGGTAGCGTCCTTGGGGCGGGGGTGGAGTCCCTCGACGGCGTAGCGCTTCATGAGGATGAACCACACGACACCGAGGATTGCGTAGAGGATGGAGAAGACGCTCATCGACACCAGGACCTGCCAGGCGGGAACAGCACTGGAGATACCGGCAGATGTCATCATCATGACCGATCCGACGGGATCGCCGCTTTCAAGGCCTGCGATGTTGGGAACAACAACCCAGGGTTGACGGCCCATTTCGGTGAAGATCCAGCCGAAAGATGCACCGAGGAAAGGCATGGGGATTGAAACGAGTGCGAAGATCCCCAGGGCCTTCGATGCGGAAGTCTGTCCCTTACGGGTTGCCCACAGACCCCACAGTGCGAGTGCTGCGGAGAATGCTGCAGTACCGATCATCAGGCGGAATGTCCAGAAGGTCACCATCTGCGGGGGACGGAAATCGTATTGCTTCGCGTCGCCGTAGGTCTTGACAAAATCCTCATTGGAGTTGAGGAGCTCAACCATGCGCTGCTGCTCATCTGCAACACCCTTAACGTCTGCAGAGAAGGAGTTGTGAGACATGAAAGCAGCGACACCGGGAACCTGAATGAACTTGGTCGGCTGCTTGCCGTCATCGCCCAAGGGGCAGTCGCCGAATTGAGCAACGGTAAATGCTGCGCCTTGGGTATCGACGCAGACGCCTTCTGCAGCTGCCATCTTCATGGGCTGGATCTTGACCAGTTCTTGGCCCTGGAAGTGGCCGCTTGCTGCGGTTCCGAGCCCACCGATGAGGATCACCAGCAGGCCGAAGCGCGCGATAGGACGCCACATAGACGAGGCTTCCTTTGCTCCCTCTTCACCACCGAGGCGCTTGGCGCGGGTCATCCACCAGAATGCGATACCGGCAACGAAGGTACCGGCAACAAGCCAAGCAGATGTGATGACGTGGGAGTACTCCCACACGAGGACCGGGTTGGCGACAACCTTGAGGAAGCCAGCGACTCCGTCGAGCTCTGCACGGCCCGTTTCGGGGTTGAAGCGTGCGCCGACGGGGTGCTGCATCCAAGAGTTCGCGCCCAAGATCCACAGTGCCGAGAACATCGTGCCGAAGGAAACGAGCCAGATGCAGGCAAGGTGCCATCCCTTGGAAAGGCGGCCCCATCCAAAGATCCACAGACCCAGGAAGGTTGATTCGAGGAAGAAGGCCAGAAGGGCCTCGACTGCGAGCGGAGCGCCAAAGATATCGCCGACGTAACGTGAGTACTCCGACCAGTTCATGCCGAATTGGAATTCCTGCACGATACCGGTGGCAACGCCAAGGGCGAAGTTGATCAAGAGCAACTTGCCGAAGAATCGAGTTGCCTGGAGCCATTCCTCTTTACCGGTCTTGTGCCACACGGTCTGCATAATTGCGACCAGGAGTGACAGACCGATGGTGAGAGGAACCAAGACGAAGTGGTAAACGGTCAGGATGCCGAATTGCCATCGTCCCAGTGTCAGCGCATCAAGTGCTGCTGGAGCAAAGGTCATGGTCATAGTCCTGTCTCAGGGAAATTGTGTTCAGGGTGTGTCATAAGTTCGTCACGGCTGTGGCAAAACTTTGACGACGTTGTGTCAACAAATATAGTTCCCCACCGTGTTTAATGCTGCTTTTCTGAATAAAACTGCAGCTGTGTCGTTTTATTTAAAGTGATTCTATGGTGACGCGGTGAACATTGGAAGAACCGCCGTGAAAGTGCCCGGGCATGCCCGCAATCCCTATGAGAGAATGGGGAATACGAAATGGGTGGAGCGCACTCTCCGTCCATCGCAGGGCGGCCTGTTTGTAACAGATGAACGCCTGCGGTTGCCAGCTGCAACTTCGATAAGACTTCCGCTTCATTGCGTGTAATACAGACCCAGCAGTGCGAGCTCGGTCAACATACTGACATTGTGAAAGAAGAGGCCATGCCTGAAACTCCAGCAGCAACTCTGCTTTTCCAGGCTCCGACATTCCAGGAACCGACTTTTTCTGCCCCCGCAAATACCTCGCAGAGTGAGACGGAAGAAAAGCCCCGTCGTCGCTCGCGTACTCGCGAAGTAAAGGCAGAGGAAACGACAGAAGAAACAACGCCGAAGAAGCGTGCGCGTTCGCGAAAGAAGGCTTCAGACGAGGATGCCTCCTCCGAGGCCGCGCAGCCAAAGCGTCGTCGCTCTCGGCGTAAGGAGCAGGACGAAGAAACGCCTGAGGTTGCCGAGAAAGAGCAGGCAGCACCTGCTAGTGAGGCTGCTGACAGTGCGGATAGTTCTGAAAGCGGTGAAGAGACGACTCGCCGTCGTCGCCGTCGTCGCGTTCGCGCCTCTGAAGCTCAAGAGGGAAGTGACGAGGTTCAGGCGCTTAAAGGTTCGACCCGCCTCGAGGCCAAGAAGCAGCGCCGCAAGGAAGGGCGCCGCGAGGGGCGTCGTCACCACCGCATTACCGAGTCTGAATTCCTGGCTCGACGTGAGTCTGTGAACCGAAAGATGGTGATTCGCGGCCAGGACGGTCTGGATCAGATCGCAATTATCGAAGACGATCTTCTGGTCGAGCACTATGTTGCGCGCCGTACTCAAAAGACGGCAGTCGGCAATATCTATATGGGGCGCGTTCAAAATGTTCTGCCCTCGATGGAGGCTGCCTTCGTTGATATCGGCAAGGGACGCAATGCTGTCCTTTATGCCGGTGAAGTGAATTGGGACGCGGTTGGACTTGAAGGAAAGCCGCGCCGCATCGAATCTGCCCTAAAGTCCGGCGACCCGGTCCTGGTCCAGGTCACGAAGGACCCGATCGGTCACAAGGGTGCACGCCTGACCAGTCAGATCACTTTGGCTGGACGCTACCTTGTCCTGATCCCCGGTGGCTCCATGATGGGCATTTCGCGAAAGCTTCCTGAACGTGAGCGCATCCGTTTGAAGAAGATCCTCAAGCAGGTTGTCCCTGATTCTGCCGGCGTCATTGTGCGTACCGCAGCTGAAGGGGCAACGGAAGAGCAAATTCGCGATGATGTTCGCCGTTTGAGTAAGCAGTGGGAAGATATTGAATCCAAGCTTTCCACGACGAAGAACGCCCCGGTGTTGCTGCGTGGTGAGCCTGAGCTTGCGGTTCGCGTTGTCCGTGACATCTTCAATGAAGACTTTTCAGAGCTCATCATTGAAGGTAACGAAACCTATGAAACGGTCAAGGCTTACGTTGATGAGCTCTCTCCTGAGCTTTCCGATCGCGTGAGCAAGTGGGTTGGAACGGAAGATGTTTTCCACGCCTACCGCGTGGATGAGCAGCTTGCCAAGGGAATGGACCGCAAGGTCTGGTTGCCCAGTGGTGGCACGCTCATCATCGATCGCACCGAAGCCATGACCGTTATCGACGTGAACACCGGTAAGTTCATCGGTGCGGGCGGAACTTTGGAAGAGACGGTCACCCGAAATAATCTCGAGGCCGCCGAAGAGATTGTCCGCCAGCTTCGTCTGCGCGATATCGGTGGAATTGTCATTATCGACTTCGTTGACATGGTTTTGGAGTCGAACCGCGACCTTGTTCTTCGTCGCCTGGTTGAATGCTTGGGCCGAGACCGCACACGTCATCAAGTCACTGAAATCACGTCACTGGGTCTGGTTCAGATGACCCGTAAGCGCGTGGGTGAGGGGCTGGTTGAGGCCTTCTCTACCACCTGTGAGGCTTGCGAGGGTCGCGGATTTATTGTCCATCACCACCCGGTAGAGATTCAGGGCGCGGCTGAGGAAGCCCCGAAGCGCCAGAAGAAGTCTCAAAATCGTGCGCGCGTTGAGGACAGCCCTGAGCATGAGCGAGCTCGCGAGGCAATGACTGCAATCGCAGCTGCAAGCAGTCGTGAGGAGTCAGCTCAATCCGCTGACCAGGATGACGAAGCACAAGTTTCGGATGAGAAATCTGAATCTGTACAGCAGGATGCGTCGCCGAAGCGGAAGACTGTGCGCGAGGCCTCGGCAGAGGTGAAGCGCCAGCGTCGTTCGCGCAGGGTCACGCGTCCCCAAGAAGATGGCCCCGCTGCCAGTGGGGGAGATGCTGCTCCCGAATCTCAGGACACCCCCGCGGCTGTGCCCGTGCAAACCCAGCCGCAATCAGCAGTGGTACGTGACGAAGCCTCGGCACCCGAGAAGGCTACTAAGCCGTCACGTCCCGCGCGTTCGCGTCGACGTCGCGCGGTCAGTGAGGCGAGTGAACCTGCTCGGGTCCATATTGATCTTCCGGAGCCAGCGGCACCTGTTGCTGCAACCCATACGACGCAAGAGATTGTGATCAACGTTCCTCCGCGGAGCGAAGAAACAGCTCCTGTGAAGCGCTCTCGTCGGCGTCGGGTTGCGGTCAGTGAACCCGCAGCACCCCCGGTTGAAGGGTGACAGTGCCCAAGCACACACCCAAAAAACGAAAAAAATCCCTCTAGCGGTTTGCTTCAGGCGGGGTTTTCAGCTAAATTTGATCGTCGGCGCAACGAGCGCCAACGGGCTTAGTGTTTCTTGATGAGGAACGTTGTTCGAACGTGGAAGCCTAGCCCGTCCAAGTTTCGAGAAGAGATGAGCTTCAACGTGGTCTACGCGATCGTCAAGGCCGGCGGCCGGCAGGAAAAGGTGTCCGTCGGTGACGTCGTCGTCGTCGACAAGCTGGCAGAAGAAATTGGTGCCAGCATCGAACTCCAGCCTTTGATGCTGGTCGATGGCGATGCAATCACCGTCGAGCCCAGCGCACTGGAGAAGGTCACGGTCAAGGCAGAGGTTGTTGACTCTGCTAAGGGCCCGAAGATCTCCATTATTAAGTACAAGAACAAGACCGGTTACCGTAAGCGTCAGGGCCATCGCCAGAAGCTCTCGGTTGTCAAGATCACTGAGATCGCCTGAACCGTTCGATATAGAAAGTAGACGTCGAGATGGCACATAAGAAGGGCCTTGGCTCCTCCCGCAACGGCCGCGACTCGAACGCCCAGCGACTGGGCGTCAAGCGCTACGGCGGCCAGCTGGTAAACGCCGGCGAAATTATCGTTCGTCAGCGCGGCACCCACTTCCACCCCGGTGAGGGCGTTGGTCGTGGCAAGGACGACACCCTCTTCGCGCTGCGCGCGGGTGCGGTTGAGTTCGCAACCCGTCGTGACCGTAGGGTTGTCAACATCGTTGAGCCGGTCTCTGCCTGAGACCGACCGCTGATTGGGGGCGTCCGGCACAAGGCCGGATGCCCCTTTTCACTATCCTGATTCGCGCTGGCGCGCACTGGCCAAGACTGGAGACCACAGTGGCAAGCTTTGTCGATCGAGTAACGATTTTCGCCCAGGGAGGCAACGGCGGCCATGGCGTTGCCTCGGTGAAACGCGAAAAGTTTAAGCCGCTGGGAGGTCCCGACGGTGGAAACGGTGGCAATGGCGGCTCTGTCATCCTTGAAGTCGACCCCCAGGTCACGACTCTGCTGACCTACCACCGGAACCCGCACCAGCGCGCGGAAAATGGAACCCAGGGCATGGGTGACTTCCGCCAGGGTAAAAATGGTGCGGATACGATTCTTCCTGTCCCGGATGGTACCGTTGTGAAGTCCACTCGCGGTGAGCTCCTTGCTGACCTTACGGGGGTTGGAGCTCAATTTGTCGTAGCCGAAGGTGGCCGCGGTGGTCTGGGAAATGCTGCCCTCGCCTCGAAGAAGCGCAAGGCTCCCGGTTTTGCTCTCCTGGGTGAACCTGGCGAAGAACACAATGTTGTTCTGGAGTTGAAGTCCGTTGCAGATGTTGCGCTTGTTGGATATCCCTCGGCTGGAAAGTCATCCTTAATCGCTGCGATGTCTGCAGCGCGCCCAAAGATTGCCGACTACCCCTTCACGACCCTCGTTCCAAACTTAGGCGTTGTCCAGGCTGGAGAAGCACGTTTCACTGTTGCCGATGTTCCCGGACTCATTCCTGGTGCTTCTGCAGGTAAGGGACTCGGTCTAGATTTTCTGCGCCATATCGAGCGCTGCGCAGTTATTGTGCACGTCCTGGATACTGCGACCTTTGAGGTTGATCGAGATCCGGTTTCCGACCTGCGAACGATTGAAGCAGAACTAGCTGCATACGAGGGCGATCTGGGTGAGATTGAGGGCTATGTTCCTCTGATGCAGCGTCCTCGTGTGATTGCGCTGAACAAGATCGATATTCCTGATGGCAAGGACTTGGCCGAGATTACCAAGCCCGAGCTTGAGGTCTTCGGTTGGCCAATTTTTGAGGTCTCAGCAGTAAGCCACGAAGGCCTGAAAGAATTCTCATTTGCGCTTGCACGCCTCGTCGATGAACATCGAGCACAACTGCCCGCGCTTGAAGCGGCGCGTACGGTTCTTCGGCCTCGTCCGGTGGGAAGCAAGGACGAGATTAGCGTCCGTGTTGTCGAACACGCGGGGGAGACCGTTTACCAGGTCCGTGGGCGCAAACCCGAGCGTTGGGTGCTCCAGACTGACTTCTCCAACGACGAGGCCGTGGGTTACCTTGCCGATCGCCTTGCCGGTGCGGGTGTGGAAGAAGAACTGATGAAGGCGGGAGCTCACGCTGGCGATACCGTCGTTATTGGAACTCTTCACGACGGCGTCATTTTTGATTGGGAGCCTACCTTGACGACCGGTCCTGAGCTGCTTGGACAGCGAGGAACTGACCTGCGCCTGGACCGAAACGAGCGGCGTACAACAAGTGAACGTCGCGAACGCTATCGCGACATGATGGACGCGAAGTCAGCAGCTCGTGAAGAACTTTGGACCGAAAGGTCCAGTGGTGTCTGGACCGATCCGGAGGATGAACGCTAAATGTCCCCAAGGGGTAGTGCGGTGCAACAGGCGCGTCGCATCGTTGTGAAAATCGGCTCCTCATCGCTCACACGTGAGGATGGCGGGCTTGACCTGAATCGCATTGATTCCGTTGCCAGGCTGGTTTCAGCGAAGGCAAGGCGAGGATGCGAAATTCTCATTGTTTCTTCGGGAGCTGTCGCTGCCGGTTTGGAGCCCCTTGGACTGAGTGCACGCCCGAAGGACCTCGCAAGTGTGCAGGCTGCTGCGGCGATGGGACAGGGATACCTGATGGCTCGCTGGTCCTCAGCTTTCCAGGCTCACCATCTACACGTTGCGCAGGTTCTACTGACCGCTGCGGATGTGATGCAGCGTGAGCACTACACGAACGCGATGTCTGCGCTGGATAAACTACTTGCCTACGGTGTCGTGCCGATCATTAACGAAAATGATGCAGTCACGACCCGTGAGGTACGTTTCGGCGATAATGACCGACTGGCCTCTTATGTCGCGCAAATGGTGGGTGCGGATATCTTGATTCTGCTCACCGACGTCGATGGACTCTACACAGCTCCTCCTTCACAGCCCGATGCTCGTTTAATTTCTGAAGTTCACGCGACCGATGAACTCAGCAACGTTGATGTCAGGGGAGCGGGCTCGTCGGTGGGCACTGGAGGCATGGCAACGAAGCTACATGCTGCGAGCATGGCGCAACATGCCGGCATTGGGGTCGTTCTGACCAGTGCCGATCGTTTGAGTGAGGCTCTGAGGGGCGAAGCAGTTGGTACGTGGTTTGAACCCACGCGTCATCGCCCCGCTTCTCGCACGCTTTGGATTGCCCATGTCGCCACCTCTAATGGTCAATTGCTCATTGATGCCGGTGCACGCAGGGCAATCACCCATGGTAAGAAATCCCTTCTTCCCGCGGGTATTAAAGAGGTCTTGGGTGTTTTTTCAGCGGGCGATGTTGTCGACATTGCGGATGACAATGGACTGATTGCGCGCGGAATTTCGCGCTACGACTCAGATACACTTGCGCGCATCATTGACTCACACGAGGGCTCAGAAACGAATAAGCACATGCGCCCAGCGGTTCACCGCGATGATCTTGCACTTCTGGTTCGGGAGTAGAACATGAGTAATGATCTGGATATTTTTGAGTTGACTGACCGTGCGAAGCGAGCCCAGCGAGCGCTGGCAACTTCGACTACAGCGCAGCGCAACGATATTCTTCTGGCGATTTCTCGCGCACTTGTCGATCACTGTGAGCAGATCCTTCATGCGAATGCGCAGGACTGCCAGCGCGCCGAAGAACGCGGTATGGCTGCTGGTCTTGTTGACCGCCTCCGACTTGATGAATCCCGTATTCGCGCGATTTCCAGTGCGGTACTTGACGTTATTGCTCTTGAGGATCCTGTTGGTACCGTGATCCGCGGCGGACGTACAGACGATGGTCTTCGTGTTACTCAGCTTCGAGTTCCCATGGGTGTTATTGGGATGATTTATGAGGCGCGTCCGAATGTCACCGTCGATGCCTCGATCCTGTGTTTGAAAGCCGGAAATGCAGTGATCCTTCGTGGTGGAAGTGCAGCGCAGAATACCAACGAGACTCTTGTTGAGGTTATTCGTGCGGCCATTGATTCCCTTGGTTTTTCAGCTGATCTTGTCCAAACAGTTGATCCCTGGGGTAGGGACGGGGCACGTGCCATGATGCGCGCACGCGGAGGCATCGATGTTTTGATTCCGCGCGGTGGCGAAGGCCTGATCCGTGCAGTGGTGGAAGAATCGACCGTTCCTGTTATCGAGACGGGAACGGGAAATTGCCATGTCTATGTTGATTCGGGAGCAGATGTTGATGCGGCGCTGCGGATCATTATCAACGCGAAAACTCAAAGGGTGGGGGTCTGTAACGCAGCTGAAACCCTTCTTGTCCACCGCGATATGGTCCACAATTTCCTCCCTCAAGCTTTGGCGGAGCTTACTCGTCTTGGAGTATGCATTCATGCCGATGCTGCAGCGCGTGAATGTGCCGCGCATGTGAGTAGTGTTGATCAGAGCCTGATCAGCGAGGCGACAGAGGACGATTGGCGTACCGAATATTTGTCAATGGATCTGGCAGTGAAGGTCGTTGACTCTATTGAGGAAGCGGTTGAACATATTCGTCGCTATTCATCGGGTCACACAGAAGCGATTTGTACGCTTTCAATCAGTGCGGCGAACTATTTCCGCTCAAACATTGATAGCGCAGCTATTGCCGTCAACGCCTCGACACGCTTCACTGATGGTGGACAACTTGGATTGGGCGCGGAAATCGGTATATCCACGCAGAAATTGCATGCCCGTGGTCCAATGGGATTGGCTGAGCTGACAACCAGCCAGTGGGTTATTGAAGGTGACGGAGCAGTTCGAAAGTAGGGAAGGGAAGCATGCCAACTTTGGACCCGGCCTCGGGAAAACTACGTCGCTCGATTGGAATTATGGGTGGAACCTTCGATCCGATCCACCACGGTCACTTGGTGGCGGCATCTGAAGTTATGGATGTTTTCCAGCTCGACCAGGTGATTTTCGTCCCCACGGCTATGCAGCCCTTCAAAGCGGGTCGCAAAGTGACTCCTGCGGAACACCGGTATTTGATGACGGTGATCGCGACGGCCTCGAACCCGCGATTCTCAGTTTCGCGAGTCGATATTGACCGAGGCGGGACAACCTATACGATCGATACACTTCACGATCTGCGAAAAATCTATCCGGATGCGGATTTCTACTTCATCACTGGTGCGGATGCACTGACACAGATCGTCCAGTGGAAAGACGCTGATCTTCTCTTTGAAATTGCGCACTTCATTGGGGTGACACGTCCGGGACACGTGCTTGATGCGAAGAAACTTCCGGCTTCGTCAGTGTCCTTACTGGAGGTGCCCGCAATGGCAATTTCTTCAACCGACTGCCGCAAGCGTGTCGAACATGGAAAGCCGGTGTGGTACCTGGTGCCCGATGGGGTTGTCCAATACATCAACAAATACAGGCTGTATCAGTAGCCCTCATACAGTGGTTCAGTTGCTGGACCATCGCGTCCTTCGGTAGCCGCATGGCCCAGAAAATGGCAGACTGAAAACGGCGAAAGGAAAAATGTGGACGTTCAAAGCAAAGACCTGATTAGCAGCGCCCTGCGGGGCGCGGCCAATAAACTCGCGCAAGATCCAGTGTTGATTGACGTTTCGCAGCGTCTGGGGATCGCGGAGTCTTTCCTTCTGGTCTCTGCCCCTTCGTCGCGTCAGGTGCGCGCAATCGCTGAGGAAATCATGGATGAGATTGGGCGCGATTACCACATCGTTCCTCAGCGCATCGAGGGCCGTAGCGAAGGTACCTGGGTGCTGGCCGACTACGGCGATGTTGTTATTCACGTGATGAGCCAGGAAGACCGCGAGTTTTACGCCCTTGAGCGTTTGTGGTCAGATCAGACAATTACCCGCCTTGAACTTCCTGATGTGGCGCCCGGTGCACGCGTGTATCCATTTATGACTCCTTCGCAGGTTATTGAGGAGATGAGCGAATGAGTATCGATACTTCTTCCGTTTCTGCCGAGGCCGTGGCTGGGTATTCCCAGATCGCAGGTGCGCGGCGGATTGTTTTTCTTCGCCATGGACAGACCGACTACAACGTCCAGCATCGTTTCCAGGGGATTATTAATATTCCTTTGAACTCGGTTGGTCGTGAGCAGGCCGTCGAAGGCGGTAAGGTTCTGGCTCGCCGGCTTGCCGCTGGAGGTCGAATTGGTGGTCTGAACGCCGATTATGTTTCAGCAACGGCTTTTCGTCTTGTCTCCTCGCCTTTGGAACGTGCGTTCAATACCGCTCAGGCATTGGCTGAGGAGCTGAAGACCTTAGGTGTCGAAGTGGGGGAGATCGCGGTCGATAAGCGCCTTCTCGAGCGTTCCTACGGCGTTTTTGAAGGTTTGGATTTCGATCAGATTACCGAGCAATACCCCGAGTGGTTGCTTGAGTGGCGTCAGACGGGTGAAAGTGCGGGAGCAGGTGTTGAGCCCGGAGGCACAGTGGGCGATCGCGTTCGCGAGGCCGTGCTCGAGCATGCCGCAGAGGTTCCCGAAGGCGGTACTTTGGTTGCCGTTTCGCATGGCGCAGCTATCGCGCGCGGTGTGATGTCCACGATTGGCTTGGATCCGCGTCATTTTGATTGCATTCGCGGCGTTGACAATGTTCACTGGTCAGAACTTGTTCTTGCCGGTGGCGGCGGTTCTGGTGCCTCGGGTGCCGCCCGTTGGCGTCTGGCTTCACACAATGTTGGGGCTCGCCCGGAGGTCTTTGGGGCGTAGGGGAGCGCAGGTGTGTTTCCTCGCACAGCTCCTTAATTTTGCCTTGGCGGGTATCGTCCGCTATTCTTAACAGGTCCGAGCGAGAGATCGCCGGAACCTACGGGGCTATGGCGCAGTTGGTAGCGCGCTTCC
>CALIZH010000331.1 GCA_938028585.1 uncultured Actinomyces sp.
GTAGAATGGAAGCTTCCCAAGCTTCAGAGGCGGGTTCGATTCCCGTCGCCCGCTCTGCCTTCAACCTCGATATCATCCACAGCCTTGGTAGCTGCGGGAATCGCCACCGGTGCCGTGAGTCGCAGACCGAGCGACGCGGACGTCACCGCGCTGTTCAGCGTGAAACCAAACATGATCAGTAGTCTCCTGCCATCACGGTCTGCCGCCGATCAAGGCGGGCAAGTTGTTTGTCGAGGGCGGGTGCGAGTTTGCCCACCAGCGTCCCATCCGACAACGTCACCGAAATATCCAAAGACCCGAGGATCCGCTTTGCAGTCGCATCCACGATCCCAGCGACATCCACACGCTTTGCCGCTTCATCAGTACTTCGCTGAGATACAGTCACGGGTTGTGGGGTGAGGTCAACGCTCGGCACTTGCAGCTCTGCCACCGCCTCGATCTGCACATGAAGCCCATCCTCAAGGTCGGCGAAGGCGTCTATCGTGTCGCGCGCGAGCTCTGAAGCTGCGGTGACAGCCTTGTTACCGTCCGTGCGGATGGAGCCTGCGAGGCCTTCGACAAGCATCCGTCCTGCCCAGGCCATCTTGCGAGATGGTGAGTGGATGCCAAAGAAGCCAGTGATCGAGTCCCAAATCCCGCTTGCCCAGTTAGAGACCGAATTCCACAGCCACCCCGCCAGGGACTGGATACCGTTCCACAATCCGTAGACGAGGTTTTTGCCCGCCTGGGCCATCGCCGAAACACCCTGACCAACAGCAGACACAATCCCAGAAATAATCGATGGGATTGCTGCGACGATTGTGGAAATAATCTGCGGCAGGTTACGTACCAACGCGGTCAAGAGTTGGATGCCTGCTTGGACGAGTTGCGGGATAGCCCCACCAATCGCCGACACAATAGCGGCGATAATCTGCGGCAACGCGGCCACGATCGTTGTAATGATCTGCGGCAACGCCCCAATCAACGCCGTCAGCAGTTGGATTCCTGCTTCGATGATCACGGGAATAGCCGCGATGAGGCCTTCGGTAAGTCCGGTGATGAGCTGCAACGCCGCATCAAGAAGCAACGGGAGGTTATCGACCAGACCCTGCACCAAAGCGGCGAGCATCTCCACCGCCGCTGGTATCAACTCCGGTAGTGCTTCGCCGATGCCAGAGACGAGGGTGGTGATGATCTGAATCGCCGCCTCAAGAAGCGACGGTAGGGCTTCGATGATCGCCTCGACCAGCGCGATAATCAATGTCACCGCCGTCTCGGCCACTTGTGGCAACACCTTGATAATGCCTTCAAGGAGCGCGGTCAAAATGCTCATGCCGGTCCCGACCACCATAGGTAGTTGCTCAGCAATAAACCCGAGAGCTTCCTGTAGCACGGTGCCAAGAGTGTCAATCAGGGCAGGCGTGCCTCCTTCTTCAAACGCTGCCGTGAGTTCATCAATCCAGCCGTTCACCATCGGCAACACCGACCCAGCCAACGCCTCGTTTAATCCGCCAGCCAGCGCACCTTTAAGGTTTTCCACCCCATCCTGCATCGTCGCAAGCTGACCAGAAAACGTTCTTGGATTGGGCGTCCATAGCTCCGTAGAAACGGCCGCCCTCGCTAGTGGCAGACGCGAAGGCGTCAGCGACCATGTCAGCTGAGATTGCGCCCTTGGCCATATCCTCCTTCAGTTCACCGATGGACTTGCCGGTCTTACGCGAGATTTCTTCTAAGGGGTTGAATCCGGCGTTGATCATCTGCAGCAAGTCCTGACCAGTTAACTTGCCAGTGCTACTCATTTGGGCGAAGGCGAGCGTCAAGGACTCCATCTTCACCGCATCGCCCTGGCTAATGTCGCCGATTTCGTTGAGGTGCTTTTTCGCGTCCTCCAACGACATGCCAAAGCTCAGGAGGGTTTGCATGTTGCCCGCGAGTTCTTCCATACCAAACGGGGTCTTCGCCGCTTGAACTTTCAGATCGTTGACGAGTTGTTGGGCTTTTGCTTGGTCGCCAAGCATGGTGGTGAAGCCGGTGGTGTATTGCTCCATACGCTCGTTGTACTCCACGCCCTCTTTCAAGGCTCCGGCCATGCCGCGACCAATACTGGCGATCGCATGCCCGATACCTTTGACCCCGGCGATGATGGCTTCGGAGGCGAGATTGGCTTTCAACACGTCACCGAAAATGCGGGTCTTGGAGCTGGTGGAGTCCATCTCGTCCCCAAAGATCATCCACCGCACCCTCAAGACGTCCTGCGTCCTTTGCCGCGCCCTTGGCATCGTCACCGGCACCGTCCGCCTCGTTACCGAAATCCGACAAGGCATTGTTGTTGGCTTTCAGTTCGCCTTCAAGGCGGTTGAGCTCAGCGCCTGCGTTGTTGAGCTGAATCTGCCAATTCTTCGTCCGCGAATCATTCTCACCAAACGAGGAAGCGCTATTTTCCAGCGCGGTGCGCAGGGTTTCAATCTTGGCTTTCGGAGCCTCGATTTCCTTGCCTAGCACCTGGTTACGAGCGGTGAGGGCTTCGGCGGACTTGTCATTCTTATCGAACGAGGACGCCACAAGCTTCATCTCACTGCCGAGCACCCGCATCTCACGGTTAATATCCGTGATCGCACGCTTGAACTCACGCTCGCCTTCAAGCCCAATCTTCAAACCAAAACTCGAGTCAGCCATGCGTGTTACGCCTCCTTAATTATTTATGGGGTGATATAATCAAGGGTGGAAGGAACAACGACGAGCTTCAGCGAGGAA
>CALIZH010000332.1 GCA_938028585.1 uncultured Actinomyces sp.
CCCACCCTCGGCGTCGATGTAACTTACAAGCTCGTCAAGCATCAAAGTAGACACCTCCTCTACAACAGACGTTCATACAGCATTATACAGCTATTGATGTATAAACGTCTATCAAGGGACAGCATCCCTCCCGCAAAGCGCACACACGCGGCCCCAAACACACAAGTATGGGTAGTTCTATGAGTACGCATTAAGGCCGCGTAGATCATCGAGCAGGCCAGGCCCGAAAACGTTTACCAGGGATTTTGGAATGTTAAGGTGGCACTACTTATCGTAAAATCGAGTAGAACTCAAGCGAAGCAGGCAATCAGATGGACACCTGCAAAAGCGCTGACGGCGTCGTTTTCACTGATGAAGACATAGAACAATGGGCGCTAGAAGCAGAATCAGACACGAGTTACGCGGGTAAACACCTTAGCCCCTCAATTGCCGGTAAACCTATAAGCTCATCTGCAACCGAACAAACTTCTAATTAAACCTTACAAACGTAGACAATAAGTTTACAGCCTATTATATACATGCAGCATTAATTATTTAAACAATCAAAATACGGTGAAACAAAAGCGTGGGGACACCAGAACTCTGGTGCCCCCACAAACAAGCTAGTTTTAAGCTTGATCTACTTGGTGATAGTGAACTTGTAAAATTCAGTGCCATTCACAAACGTAACTGTGCGATTATCATCATTTAATGATACATCAACCGAATGGGGGGCCTCGCTGGTATCTTTACTATCACCGAAATCCATATGCGGCGTGCCACCATCTTTGTAGCGTGAGACGCCCCAGTACTTGTTTTCGTACGAGAAAAAGCACTTCTTTGCGTTTTCCCCGCTGATCTGCCAGGTCTTGTCAGCGTTAAATATTAAAGTCACATTAGCGCAATCATCAGTAGCGCCAACTAGCTTAACCCCGGTAATAGCAGCCTCAATCTCTTTAACGTCCTTATCCGCTTTTGCGTTGTCGCTAGTCACCTTGTCGTTAGCTGCTTTAGCGTCAGCTAGAACGCTTTTAATCGCTGCCGAGTCAGGGGCTGTAGTCAACCGCTGTTTATAGTCTTTAACCTGGTCTTGTTCCAAGTTGGTCATAGACGAAAGCGAAGCATAAGCCTGCGCCCTATCATCCGAAACACTATTACCACAGCCAGACAACGCTAACGTAGCACACATAACCATGGCCATAAACATCGACAATTTCTTCATCGAATTACCCCTTCCGAATCGCTTTTAAGGCTACCCCCCCCCCGCATGAAATCCGCAAGAGCAAATTTGAAGAAATCCGCAGCTTCAGCCCCTAGTAAGGGACCACAGCGTAACTACCACTTTCCATAGAGACACAAAACTACAGAGCTCACTTCGCTAGTTCTTCAAACACGTCCGCGTAGGCATCCATGAAGTCAACAGCGACATCGACAGCACTCTCAGACTGCTGCGCCGGTTGAATAACCACCCACGGCCTGTTGTTCTTGAGGATCGTGACAGGCTTCCCCGTCCTGTTCACCTCTGCTGTCACTCGCGAAAAGTTATTCTTCGCCTCGGCAAGCCCCATAGTCAGCGTCGGCATTCTACTCCTTTCAACCTTAGCCATAATTATGGCCAGAATCTGGCCTCAGATCAAGCAGTGCCTCGAACTGCCACTCAGGGCATAAAACATGTTGTAACCACCCCTAGAATCCGCCCCCGTCTGAGTGCCCGCCAGGGGAAGTGTTTCACAATACGGTGTGGGGACCTGGAAAACCACGGCCCCACGGCACGAATCGATGTTGGGCTAATGCCCCCTCATTGCTTCTATGACAAGAGCTGCCATCTGGGCCACCTGATCGGAGCTCTCTTCCAGATATCGGGGCAGGAGGCCCATCACGCCGTGGACGAGAAACACGAGGAACATCTGCGATCGCTCAGGCGATCCGGGCGACTCACGCCTCACGAGCACGTCGTAGATGCGCGCAGCCAGCCGGTCGGCGAATACCGAGCTCAGGCCGTTGTCTACAAAAACCCTCCCTTCCTTGAGGCGCCCCTCTCCATCGAGCGCCGCCACGAACTCGCGCGCGAAAAGCTCAGAATCCGAGAAGAACGCTTCCGGATGCTCGATGTCGTCCACCACCTCATCGGCGCTTGTGCGCGCATAGGCGATTGCGAGCTCATAGATATCCGCGTAGTGCAGATAGAACGTTGCCTTGTTGATCTCCGCCTCCGCTGCAAGCTGGGTGACCGAGATCTTGTTCAGGGGGCGCTGGCCCAGCTGGTCGCCGAAGGCATGCATGATGTGGCGCTCGGTGCGTTGCCAACGCATGTCCTTCTTTCGCGCGGGGTTAGAGGCGGCCCCGCCTGTGTCGTCGTCTTTTCTAGCTGCCGCCATCCGGACCCCGATGACATGTGCGGGCAATGAAGGCTGTTTGGCTGCCACGGCTTTCTCCTTCCGAAGAACGGCGGTGCCCGCTGCAAGTGCACGTATCATCCGCAGCGGGTTATGCGACGAATCGGGCGAAGCGTCAAATACACGACGAAAGAGACGATTCGTAGATTGCTGCGCCTAGATCAGTATCGTACGCTCCTCATTGCTAGACACTAGTCAACTAACTATCACATGTCGAGTAAGCGGCATCGGATACGGCGTGAAGGAACGCCGGGGTCCTGGAGGGAGCAAGACGATGGACGAGAACAGCAGAAGCTCGTACGAAAATCTGATCGGAAAGGCGTTGAACTGCGTGTTTGCCGCTCTGATAATGGCGATGTTCGTGGGGTCTCTCGACCAGACCATCACCTCAACGGCGATGGCGTCGATTGTGGGCGAGCTGAACGGCGTGGACCAGATGGTGTGGGTGACCACGGCCTACATGCTCACGTCGACCATAACGATGCCGATATACGGGAAGCTGGGAGACCTGTTCGGGCGCAAGCACCTGTTCATCTTCGCGATGACGCTGTTCACCTTCGGCTCCACGGTTACCGCAGCCGCCCCGACCATGGGCACCTTCATCGCCGGCCGTGCGATACAGGGCCTGGGCGGCGGCGGCCTGATGCTTCTCTCGCAGTCGATCGTCGCCGACATCTTCCCACCCAAGCAGCGTGGCAAATTCATGGGCATCATGGGTGCGGCTTTCGCCATCAGCACAGTGGTCGGACCTCTGTTCGGCGGCCTGATCACGGATACGTTCTCCTGGCACTGGTGCTTCTGGATCAACGTGCCGCTTTCCATTGCGGCAATCGTCATGGCGGCACTGTTCCTGCCGTCCTACAGAAAAAGCGACTACACGATGGCGGACGTCGACATCGCGGGTATGACCACCCTCTCCGTAGCGACCATCTGCCTGGTGCTCGCCCTGTCACTTGGGGGCAACTCGTACGCCTGGAACTCGCCTGTCATCATCGGACTCTTCGTCGTCGCCGCAGTCATGGCCTCATGCTTCGTGGTCATCGAGCGGCGCGTCAAAGAGCCGCTGATGCCGCTTCACCTGTTCAAGAACCGCAACTTCATCCTGTGCACCATTACCGGCATGATGCTGATGCTTGCCATGATGGGCGTCACCTCCTACATGCCCGCCTACCTGCAGATCGTCAACGGACTTTCCGCCAGCGTGGCAGGGTGCTTGCTGATTCCCATGACGCTTTGCCTGATGGTCGCCTCCACGGCGTCGGGGTACCTGGTGGCGAAGGTGAACCGCACGAAGATGTTCCCACTCGTCAGCTGCGCGATCTGCGCGGTGGCATTGTGCGTACTCTCGGCCATCACCATCGATTCGTCACTGGTGTTCATTTGCGTGGTGCTAGCAGTACTGGGGCTGGGCATCGGCCTTGGCCAGCAGATCCTGGTGCTCATCGTGCAGAACGAGTTCTCCGCGAGCATCGTGGGCACCACGACGGCGGGCAACAACTTCTTCCGCGAGATTGGTGGAACCCTGGGCTCGAGCGTCGTTGGATCTATCTTCACGGCGAACTTGACCCAAGCGCTGAGCACCAACCTCGCTTCATTCGGCGGCGTATCGGTTTTGGGGTTCGACGTCAACTCCATATCGCCGACGCTGGTGCGCAGCCTGTCCAATACGCTGCAGCAGGCGGTGCAGCTCTCCTACAACGAGGCACTCACACCGGTATACCTATTGCTGGCGCCTATGCTCGCGATTTGTCTAGTGCTCATGATGCTGTGCAAGAACAAACCACTGTCCGACACGCAGGAATGAATCTGCCAGGCTACTGAGCCCTATCACTCGCAACGCACCCGCACTCTACCCATTCTGGACCCAATTCAGACCCTGTTAGGGATACAATGAGAACGAATGAAAGGAGCGACGATGCCGACAATCACCCGCAACGCAGAGGTCAAAACCCGCACGACCGCTCAGATCAAGGCCGACGCGGCAGCTGTCTACGCACGCTGGGGCATTAGCCTGTCGGACGCGATCAACATCTTCCTCGCCAAGTCGATCGAGGTTGGCGGTCTCCCCTTCGACATGCGCCCCGAGATTCCCACGTTTGATGGACTCGAGCGCTACGCCTATCGCCCCACGATGGACTCAAACGGCGTCGCACAGCTCCCGGGAGACTGGGATGACGGCGAGTGAGGCACAGACATACCTAGGCACTGTGGGCAGGATCGGCAGGCTATCTCCACGCGATGAACACCGAGTCAGCCAGGCACTCAAGGCGCTACGCCGATAAAGAACCACCGGCCTCGTCCCCTGATTGAAGGGACGAGGCCGGGGCATCAGTCTGCGCACTCAGCTCTAGATGAGCGTCACTCCCACTCGATGGTGGCCGGGGGCTTGGAGGTCACGTCGAGGACGACGCGGTTCACCTCGGGCACCGAGTTCGTGATGCGCGTGGAGATGCGGGCCAGAACGTCGTAGGGCAGGCGCGTCCAGTCGGCCGTCATCGCATCCTCGGAAGACACGGGACGCAGCACGATCGGGTGACCGTAGGTGCGGCCATCGCCCTGGACGCCCACGGAACGAACGTCGGCGAGCAGGACGACCGGGCACTGCCAGATCTCCTGATCCAGGCCGGCCGCCGTGAGCTCCTCGCGGGCGATCAGGTCGGCGGCGCGCAGGATGTCCAGGCGCTCGCGCGTGACCTCGCCAATGATGCGGATGCCCAGGCCGGGGCCCGGGAAGGGCTGACGGTTCACCAGGTAGTCGGGCAGGCCCAGCTCGCGGCCGACCGCGCGCACCTCGTCCTTGAAGAGGGTGCGCAGGGGCTCGACCAGCTCGAAGGTCATATCCTCGGGCAGGCCGCCCACGTTGTGGTGGCTCTTGATGTTGGCCGCGCCCTCGCCGCCACCGGACTCGACGACGTCGGGGTACAGGGTGCCCTGGACGAGGAACTTCACCTCACCGCCAGCGGCGCCAACCTCTTCGATGACCTGCTTCTGAGCGGCCTCGAAGGAGCGGATGAACTCGCGGCCGATGATCTTGCGCTTCGCCTCGGGCTCGGTGACGCCGGCCAGGGCGGACAGGAAGCGCTCGGACT
>CALIZH010000333.1 GCA_938028585.1 uncultured Actinomyces sp.
CCCGCGACTCCCCCGACGACAACTACTCGCATGCGCGGCTCACTTTCTGACTTGAGCTTTTGTCTTCTTCGCTCCTTCAACGATACCCCTGGGGGTATTTGAGAGCAAGGTTTCAGCGCATACAGCAGACTTCATAGCTTCGAGAGACTGCCGCACGCACATAGGCTCGCTAGAGCACGTTCCACAGCAATGTCCCGCTTCTGACTCGAAATTATTGGAGGCACAACGATGACCGAACTCAATTTTCTTTAATTCTTTCGGAATATTTATTGCTTCGACAACCTAAATCTATGAGATGCAAAAATGTTTTGGAAGCTTGAAAACACAGGGACAAACAGGGGTCGGTTTCCCGGATAAAAAAATGGAGCCACCTGTCGGACTCGAACCGACGACCGTCCGCTTACAAGGCGGGTGCTCTACCAACTGAGCTAAGGTGGCAACCCACATAGTGTGCCATGACTGAGGCCGCAAAGACGAATTAAAAATCGCAATGTGGCTCACACGCCACCTTTAGGCACTCGAAACAAGCTGCGCATCAATACAAAAACGCTACGCTCCCACAGCCCTTCCCCACAGCTACAAAGAAAGGGCGCGTACGCGACTAGGTCACGCACGCGCCCTAACACTTTAAGGTCCAAAGCGCGATCACCCTAGGGGATCACATCGCCCTTACTTCGAAGCGGACGCCGTTCCCGCGGCAGCAAGCTGCTGCTGAATTGCCGGGTAGATACCATCAACCTTGGTCACACCAAGCTTCGAGAAGTCCAGAGCAGTCTTGTCATTGATGACAAACTCGGGAGTACCCAAGGAATTGGGACTGCGTCCCTCGTAGGTGGCATTTCCCCACGCCTGAGTGGTCTTGGTCAGGTATTCATCAACGCCATTCTCGGGGAAGGAATTCACAACATCCTCGGGAATTCCAACCTCCGATGCAATGGTCTTGACCTGCTTGGCTGACTTCGACAAGTCCTGAACAACGGAACCGTTACCCGAGTTGTAGGCCTCGTTGAAGTAAGCAAGAAGCGCATTGTGGAACTTGCCCCAAGTCTGAGCATCGACCTTCTGCGCGGCTATCAAAGAAGCGGTGGTTGCGGCGTACTGATAGGGCGCCTTCACCGTATTCACCGGCTGGTACTTGATATTGAATTTGCCATCGAGAGCATCTTGAGTGGCTTGTTCACCGAAGGCAACGTCATAGGCTGCGCAGACGTGGCAGGAGTAATCAAAGTATTCCGTCAGCGTCGGAAGGGATTCATCGATCTTGCCAATGCCCAAGTGAGAAACCACAATCGGTCCGCCGTCCCCGTAGGAACCGATGGCAGCGGTCGCAGCTTGGCTGTCCTGAGCCTTCTTGTGGTTCGACTGAATGATCACCGCGGCGATCGCGCCAATGATCACAATAAGAATCAGTGCGACCAGTCCGATGATGATGTTTCGGGTTCGACGATCCGCACGTGCCTGTTGCTCACGCAGTTGCTGAGCTTTCTCACGCACTTCCTGCGAGCGAGACGGCTTTGCCATTGTCTGGGCCTTTCTGTTGATGTGCATCCAAGCCTAGCGAGCATTACCCACCGACGCACAATGCCAACGCTGATGCTACGCGTTTAATTCCAGAAGGTCACTGACATAACCGTCCCCCTCGGACGATCTACAACCGGTCAGTTAGAAATTTCCCGCGAGGATAACCGCGATAGCAAGCACACCAATCAGCCCAAGTATGACCTGCATCCATACCCGCGGCGCACAGACCCGCACAGCTACGCTCAGGCCAGTACGAAGCGGACGTCCCGTTGGCATCACCCACATTCCCCACAGGGAAATCGTTGTCAGCACCCACGTCAGCAGAACCCAGGATGGATTCATTGCTAGCCAAGAATCAGACTGAATAGGCGTCTGCCCCGTCACGACCAGCGGGAACCACGAAATACCGGGATTTCCCAACCTGGTTGCAAAAAAGCCCGAATGAATCGACCAGCCGATCTCTGCATAGAAATCACGTGAGAAGAGAACCCACTGCCCCCAAGCCAATGCCGTCCCCGGGAAAAGGCCAATTGCCGTCGACAGTATTGCTCCGAGTCCCGTAATGGGAAGCATTCCCAGAGCTGCCCAGTTGTCACTGGAACGAACCTCTTGATTGCGGATCCGGCGGTTTTCGCGCCATCTGTATGCGCCACCGAGCACCGCGAAAATAGCAGTGATCACGCCGACAAAGATGAGCCCGCTCATCCCCATATATATAGGTGCAAGAGCAAGCGCAGCAAGCGCGATAAGTCCAATGAAATTCGCAGTTTTCAGGTGCTGCCACTCGTAATGACGCTGTTCCGTCACGAACTCGACATTCGGAGGAATTGCCGCCTGACGGTATCCATCCTCTGCGGGAAGATAGCTTGTTCCCATTGACGAGGCCGTAGGAGCGATGGGGGGCAAATAAGCAGTTTCCCCTCCCCCGCTTCGGCCTTCCCAGCCCCGCGAGTCGGCAACGGTCTGGGGATAAACCTGCGTGGCCTCGGGATCAACATAGGAGGGATCTTCAGCAAAACCGCTCTCCATTACGCGAGTTGCATCCGCGTCTGCGGGCTCAAGGACCGAAGTGTGCTCTTGGTCAGCGACAACGCGCTCTTCGCCCTCATCGCGCTCACTCAAGCCGGCCACCACAGTGGGAGCCTGCGAGGAGGTTACAGGTGCAAGAAGACGGGCCCAATTGAGGCCTTCCCACGCCATAGAGCCGCCATAGACCGCCATGTCACCGAGGTGGAACCTACCCCACTGAGCCAGCTCTCGAACAACCTGATCCGGGCTTGGGCGCACATGAGCGTCGGGATGCAGAGCCATGCGCATGAGCGAGGCGACTCGCGGATCAAGTCCTCGCGTATCAGGTTCGCCTTTAAGGACGCGGTCCAAAATCCCTTCTGTCGCGCCTTCTCCGTAGGGTGGACGCCCGGTGAGCGCAGTCAGCAGAGTTGCCGTCCAGCCCCACCAGTCCGTAGCCGCCGAGGCCCGTCCTCCCCTGAGCAATTCGGGTGCGGTATAGCCCGCGGTTCCGGAAACGAGGCCAGTTTGGGTCAGCCGGGCCTCGTCCTGGCCCATCGCAATACCGAAGTCAATGAGTACGGGGCCGCGGGGTGAACAAATGACATTGGAGGCTTTGACGTCGCGATGAATAATCCGGCGCGCATGAACATCTTCAAGGGTTTGAGCAAGAGCGCCGCCGATCGCGGCAACACCACCGATGTTCAGTGCCCCTCTGGCAAGAAGTTCGGACAGAGTCGGGCCGGGGATGTATTCACTAACGACGAAGGGCTGGGTGGCATCAATCTCAATATCTAAGATGTGCGCAACCCCTCCACCGCGAATCGAGTTAACCGTCCGAGCTTCACGTAAGAGGCGCTCACGATAGCCCTCATCGGCAGCCAAGGCGGGGTGAAGAATTTTTAACGCAACGCGTTCTCCGGCCTCGTCACAGGCAAGCCACACGGTGGCAGCGCCTCCCGCGCCCAGGCGCTTGAGAAGGCGGTACCCACCAATCATGTCTTGCTCACGCATCACCCCAAGCCTAGCGAATGGTTGACGAATTTCAGGCCTCACGTGCACTGTCGACAACAAATGGGGCTGGAATTTGTACGACAAGCGGTGCTATGGTGAGCGAGTGCGAACTTCACATCTGATGTGGGGCAAGCGCGGCGGCAGTGAAGACGCTGTCGTCTGGTCTCTACAAAGGATCGTCCGGCACGTACCGCCGGTGGAGGTTCAATATGGCAACTGTAACTTTTGACAAGGCGACCCGAATCTATCCCGGGTCTGACAAGCCAGCAGTCGATCAGCTCGATCTTGAGATCCAGGATGGCGAATTCCTGGTTCTCGTCGGTCCTTCCGGTTGTGGCAAGTCCACCTCCCTGCGAATGCTCGCAGGTCTTGAAGACGTGAACTCCGGCCGCATCTTCATTGGCGATAAGGACGTCACCGACGTACAGCCGAAGAACCGCGACATCGCAATGGTCTTCCAGAACTACGCTCTGTACCCGCACATGACCGTTCGCGAGAACATGGGCTTCGCACTGAAGATCGCAGGCACCCCCAAGGCTGAGATTGCTCAGCGCGTTGAGGAAGCAGCACGCATCCTCGACCTGGAGCCCTACTTGGATCGTAAGCCGAAGGCACTTTCCGGTGGTCAGCGTCAGCGTGTGGCAATGGGCCGCGCAATCGTCCGTAAGCCTCAGGTCTTCCTCATGGATGAGCCCCTGTCCAACTTGGACGCCAAGCTGCGTGTCCAGACCCGTACCCAGATTGCTTCGCTACAGCGCGAGCTGGGCGTCACCACCGTGTACGTGACCCACGACCAGACCGAAGCTCTGACCATGGGTGACCGCATTGCGGTTCTCGCAGGCGGTCTCCTCCAGCAGGTCGGCACCCCGCAGGAAATGTACGAGCGCCCCGCCAACGAATTCGTCGCAGGCTTCATCGGCTCCCCCGCCATGAACCTGGGAACGTTCACGGTTGACGGCGAATGGGCCAAGCTCGG
>CALIZH010000334.1 GCA_938028585.1 uncultured Actinomyces sp.
GTGCGCTTCCGGTGACCGTTGCACAGCGCATGCCTGAGGCCGCGGAGCGTCTCCACGTGATCAATCGAGATGCCGTTCAGATTAATGGCCTCGATGACTTTGAGGATGATTGGCCGGCGCCAACGCACCTGGTGGCGAATCTTCCCTACAATGTTGCGGTTCCCCTGCTGCTCTCCATGCTGGAATCCTTCCCTTCCCTGGAGTCGGCATTAGTAATGGTTCAGGCCGAGGTTGCCGATCGCCTGGCTGCAGAGCCGGGTTCGCGTACCTACGGAGTTCCTTCGGTAAAGGCCGCGTGGTACGGTAGCGCGACTCGCGCGGGAACTATTGGGCGTTCGGTATTCTGGCCTGTCCCCAACGTAGATTCCGCGCTGGTGGAACTGCAGCGCTCGAAGACCCCGCGCGGGGATACTTCCTTGCGTCTTGCCACTTTCGAGGTCTGCGACACGGCATTTTCTCAGCGCCGGAAGACCCTGCGCGCCGCTTTGAAGAACTGGGCAGGCAGTGCCGAGGTCGCGCAGGAGCTGTGCGATCGCGCTGGCGTAGATTCCTCGATCCGAGGCGAAAAGCTGGGGATTGACGATTACGTGCGTCTTGGTTCAGTTTTGCTTGACATGCGTGCTGAGGGCAAGATTCCTTTTCCCGAGCAGGATCGTTACGCGAAGGAGCGTCGCGCTGCTGAAGACTTGAGGCAAGCAACGCAGGAAAGCGAGCAAGGCGGGGTGGAGCAGCCCCGTGCGTGAGGTACGTGCATCGGCACCTGGGAAGGTCAATGTCATCCTTCGTGCGGGTGCCCCGGATGCTGATGGATATCACGAACTGGTGACAGTCTTTGAATGCCTGAATGTTCGCGAAAGCGTGACCGTGCGTACTTCAAAGTCGCCAGGTATCCGCATTGAAACGGTGGCATACGGTGCCGATGGCTCGGTAGATGAAGTTGCTACAGCTGCGATGGCAGATCTTGATCCCGCCTCCCATCTGGCATATCGGGCAGCTCGTGCACTGCAAAAACTGGCCGCGGCCGGTCCTTGGGCTCAGACGGCTGCCGGTGTAAGTATTCACGTTGATAAACGCATTCCGATAGCCGGAGGAATGGCCGGAGGCTCCGCTGATGCCGCCGCTGCTCTGGTTGCCTGCAATCAGCTGTGGGGATTGGGATTAACGCTTGAACAGCTCTGCCAGATCGGCCGTACTTTAGGTGCAGATGTTCCGGCCTGCATCATGGGTGGAATGACTCTGGGGCAGGGGAGAGGTGACCGCCTAACCTCCTTGCTTGATCCGGACCAGTCCTTGTGGCCGTGTCATTACTGGGTGATGGCGCGTGCACACCACGGCCTGTCGACCCCCGAGGTTTTTCGAACCCTTGACCAGCTGCGAGAAGGCGGCGTTCCAGCACAGCTGAGTGATGCGGAGAGGGCTGCGCTTTGTGCAGATGCTGACACGCTTGCTTCAGTGCTGTGCAACGACCTGACTGCCCCGGCTCTTCACTTGTACCCCGAACTTGAAACAACGATTCACGATGCGAAGGACGCGGGTGCCTGCGCAGCAATCCTTTCGGGGTCGGGACCGACCATTGCTGTCCTCGCTCGTGATAGGGAACATGCCGGTGAACTCGCTGAAGCTCTTGGGGCAAGCAGTGAAGTGAGCGCAGTCCTACCGACGTCCGGCCCCGCAGTGGGAGCAATCGTAGAAGAAGAGGAGAGCTAAGAGTGGCCCACTTACTGGGGACGCAGTCACTGGGAGCCCTTGCTGGTTCGCGTCAATTACTTGCGGACGTTGATATCAGCGTCGAAGACTCTTCTCGGATCGGTATTCTTGGCCCCAACGGAGCCGGAAAATCAACGCTTCTGCGTTTGGTTGCCGGCCTGCAGCAGCCGGATGATGGCCGAATAATCACCCGCGATGGACTACGCATTGTCATGCTTGAGCAGGGCGATCATCTTGACGATGACGCGCGCGTGATGGATGCGGTGCACCCCGGACTTGAAGAATACGAATGGGCATCGCAGCCCGCAATTCGCGATATCCATGCCGGTTTGCTCTCTGATATCGACCTGCATGCTCGGGTCGGAAACCTTTCGGGTGGGCAACGTCGCCGTGTCGATCTGGCGCGAGTTCTTGCGATGCCTTCCGATGTTGTCTGCTTGGATGAGCCGACGAACCATCTGGATGTGGAAGGTGTCGCGTGGCTTGCTCAGCATCTGAATGCGC
>CALIZH010000335.1 GCA_938028585.1 uncultured Actinomyces sp.
TCCCCACAGGAACCAGCGAAATGTCACCCGATACCGCACAGCTTTGGGGTGAGGTCTTCGATGAGATCGGAGAGGAGCAGTGGCCTGCACTGCTCGCATGGGTAGAAACAGGTTGTTACATCGCATGTGGTGATACCCTGCCGAGTTCATCCGACTTTAAGGAGAGATATTGTGGGTGCTGGGACTCGTTCGAGGACTACGCCATCCAGTGGGCTGAGGACATCTGCTTGATGGAAGGATGGCCCGAGGAAGCACAGCACTACTTCAATTGGAAATCATGGATTCACGACCTCGAATTCGAGTACACGGTTACCAACGCGCCTGATGGTGGCGTCTTTGTCTTCTTGAGCTACTGACTTCTAGCCTGACCCCGGCCACCCCTACGGTGGTCGGGGTCTTATTCTTGCCCGAGCGCGTCTACGAGATTGGTTATCTCAGCAATGCGGTACATTTGGCTAAGCGGACACCGGTTATGGAACACTTTCTGAGGCTCATCGAGCCCCGCAGCCTCCATCGCTCCCAGCGTGTCCGAGATCGACCGATTACGGACGCGTGGAAAGATGGATAAGTATGATGCAAAACTTGACTGAGGACGAGGTCCGTGACCTGGCACGCGACTTGCTTGGACTTGCGGATAGTAAGACAGCCAAGGCTGGCGTTGGTCAGCTTACGACCTTCAATCAGCTTGGATTCCCTGGTGTTGCTGACAAGCCCGACGGCTGGTATTTGCCCAGCAACAAAGCTGATGTTGCTCTCGTGCTAGAGACGAAAGCAACTCGAGTTTCTCTCGGCCAGAATCAGGTAGACGAGCTTCTCAAGAACATTCGCATCACGCAAACTCAGTACACCAAGGTAGTTGGAGTTCTATATAACGGTGAACAAGTGCGTGTCTTCAAGGGCGAAGAAGAGGTCAAAGCCCCAGACGAGCTACAGCATTTCAGATATTACCTTTCGTTGTACACCATCGACAGTATCGACAAGGAGCATATTTACCAGCTCACGGCGAAGATTAACGACTGCCTTCACTTCCAGTTTGGTATCAAGAACCTTTACCACCGCATGATCTTCACGGCGTGCGCGCTAGTTGCTGAACGCTACGGTGCGGGACTTTCCCGACTGAAAGATTTGGGATATTCGACGTTCCACACATCAATCCACTCGACGCTATCCAAGTCGCTAGCGGACAGCCGCAAGCAGAACATGAAGATCGACATCCTGCTTGAGGAATACTCGGCTATCAGGATGAACACTACCGATAATCAGAAGGCAATCGACGACTTCATTGATTGGGTTGTGGACATTTCTGAATGTGTGAACTCTAACGAGTGGCGCGGCGAAGATGTTATGGGCATCTTCTTCAACGAGTTCAACCGCTACAAGAAAAAGTCTGAATCGGGACAAATCTTCACCCCAGAGCACATCACCGACTTCATGTACAAGCTTCTTGAGGTGAACAAGGATGACTGCATCCTTGACGCTACCTGCGGGTCTGGTGGTTTCCTCGTCAAAGCCATGGCGAACATGATCCGTGAAGCTGGCGGCATGGAGACAAGGAAGGCAGGAGAGATTAAGGCCGAGCAGCTTTACGGCATTGAGTTTGACCGCGAGATTTACGCACTCGCCTGCGCCAATATGCTGATCCACAAGGACGGTAAGACGAATCTCGAACAGATGGATGCCCGCACGGAAGCCGCCTGCGAATGGATCAAGTCCAAGCCAATTACCAAGGTACTGATGAACCCACCGTACGAGAACAAGTACGGGTGCATGACCATCGTTGAGAATGTCCTCGACAGTGTCCGCCCTCATACCATGTGCGCGTTCATCCTCCCGGACAAAAAGCTGGAGAAAGCCAGCAAAGCCCGGATGAAACGGATTCTAAGGAATCATCGCCTACGCAAGATTATTAAACTCCCCGAGGACTTGTTTTTCGGCGTTGGTATCACTACTAGCGTTTTTGTCTTTGAAGCCGGCGCGCCTCAAGATGGGAAAGATATTTTCGCATGCTACATGGAAGCTGACGGTCTAGCTACGGTCAAGAATAAGGGGCGTCACGACGTCCACGGCAAGTGGGCAGGGATCGAAGCCTACTGGGTTGATGTCGTGGAGAAGCAATCTGGCGACGAGTCGTGTCAGTGGGTTGATCCCGCCCAGCACTTGTCGTACCAGATGCCGCAGAAACCCTTCGAGATTTTTGACGAGGACTTCCACAAGACGGCGATGGATTACTTGATGTTCCAGCGTGGCATGGACGCAAAACAGTTTGGGGAGAAACTGCTTGGTACAGTGCTGTACTCAGGAAAGGTCAGCTCAGACGATGAAGCTGTAAACATTTTGCTGAAGCGGGGTGTCGAAAATGAAGATTGATGCGAGCAACTGGGCAGAGTTTGTCATTGGAGAGCTATTCCCAGCCATAGTGAAACCGCCAGTTCTTCACACAAGACAAGTAGTGGAGTCTGAATCAGGATTGCCCTACGTTGTACGCACCAAATATGACAACGGGATCAAATTCCGTGTCCAGCCGGTAGAGAATGTTGAACCGAGTCCTGCCGGCGTGATTACTTGGGGGGCTGAGAATGCGACCTTCTTCTATCAGCCAGAACACTTCTATTCGGGACGCGACATTTACTACATTGACACGCGAAAGCTCAGCGTGAATGCCCGCCTTTTCTTAACTACATGTTTGCAGACAGTAACGCATAGATACCCCTATAACTTCGGACTTTTCCCGCAGTTGCTTCGAGCAGAAAGAATCAAGCTTCCGGTTGATGCTTCCGGTGAACCTGATTGGGCGTACATGGATGCCTACATGTCTAAGGTACTCACCGAACGTGGAAACGCCCTAGACGACCTGTGCTCAGTCATCGGTGGTGAACCCTCATGAAAATCGGATACGCCAGAGTCTCAACCGCCCGACAAGGTCAGTCTCTCGACACTCAGCGCGAAGCGCTGATCGACGCTGGGTGCGACCCTGACCAACCTGTACTCAGACACCATTAGCGGCACCAAATGGAGCCGCCCTGGCCTCTCTGACGCACTGGAATACATGCGCCCAGGGGATACTCTCGTCGTCACCCGTTTGGACCGTCTTGGTCGCAATCTGTACGAGACAGTCACCACGATTGCCGACCTCGCCACCCGTGAGATCAACGTCCAGGTGCTTGACCCCGCGCTGGACACCTCTCGGCCCGCAGACAAGGTAGTCGTAAACGTGATGGCCTCCCTCGCCGAGTGGGAGCGAGAACTCCTTGTCGAGCGCACCCGCGAAGGCGTCGCCCACGCACGAGCGCAAGGCAGAGTCGCGGGCCCGAAGCCCAAGCTCACCGACCAACAAGCACGGCAAACGCGCCAGCTCGTCGATGGAGGCGAGAGTGTTTCGTCAGTGGCTCGCTCCTTCGGTGTGTCGAGACAGACGGTCTATCGAGCACTGGAACGGGAAACCGTGGCATAGAAGACCCCCGGTCACCTCATTGGTAACCGGGGGTTTGTTCCCTCGTCCTCACCTCAGAATTCCATCCCATCGTCTTCATGCTGTGTGACCTCAGGGACGATAACACCTCTCATACGGCGTGCGTCTCGTTCTTCGGTAGTCTCAGGTCGCGTTCGGGGTGAATGTGTCGAGGTCTTCTTCAGTTCGACACTCTCACCCGCAGGCATTGGTATTTCTGCCTTCCCCGTGAGCACATCGAAGAGCGATGGTGACTGTCGGGGTGAGGGTGGCGGAGTAGGTTGAGGGTGAGGAAGCGGAGGCTTCTTCTTGGGTGCGATCTCCTCCTCCTCTTCGTCTTCCAGAACCGCTACCACTTGTCGGTGAGCAGCGAACACATCTTGTGCCTTATCGGCGGTGAAATCTGGAGACAAGGCGCTTGCTTTCTTCCTTCCCCACTTGCCATTGTCGAGCCGCCTCATTTTGAAAGACCATCCATCACGATCCGTGACCGCGAGGCGCACGTCATGTTCAGCGAGGACTTCCTCAAACGACGCTTGATCCACCGAGCGCGGATCAGCAAGCGCGTCGTTGACGATGTCGCCAAGTTGTTGCTCAAAACCACCGGGAGAAAAGTCCTCTCTGCGTTGAAGCCACCCCGGCTTGGGCCTGGTTGGATCGGGGAGCACGCGGAGCTGTTCCTCACGCATGATCTGATCATTCAACTGGTGCAGTCCGTGACGCCACGAGGTATAACGCGAGAGCGCCTTGCCCGTGAGGTTGTCATGGTTCGTCACTGTGATATGCGCATGCGCATGCTGACCCTTCGAGTCCGTATGAACGGCAATCAGGTAGTCAGCACTGTGCATAGACTCTGTGAGCCTCTTCGCGACATCGCACACGCGTTGCATATCCTCCGGTGAGGTCACGTCGAACTCGTCCGGGTGAAAAGCGAGAACATAGGTGTACGCCTCCACCTTCCTCCCATGCAAGCGTGCGAGTGATTCAGCGCGAGCAAGGAACTGCTCCGGTGTCGAAGCACCGTCCGCAGTATGGATGGCGAGTGCCGCCGCCCGAGTGCGTCCCTCTGATCGGAGGCGAGAGCGCACCTTTGCGTCGGCACCATACAGCACGTAGTTCACCGCCGAGGCGGCGGACTTCGAGGACTTGACGTTGATCGTGCTCATGACGTGATCACCGTCTTGTCACCAAGACTTGCACGCAAGTCATCGACGGCGCGAGCGAGGTCTCGCACCCGCTCGGGGTCAATCACCGAACCGCGCCTGAGTGCTTGGTTCAGATTGACCCCCAAACGCCGCAACTGCTCAACAGCCTGAGCAGTTTGCGCCGACTCTGGAGCCGCCGCCTGAGGCACCGCCTCCAGAGGTGGCTTCGCAGCGTCGAGCACATGTAGTGCTGCTGCGCGAAGCCATGCGCTCACCGTAACGTTGAGCGCAGTCGCACGACGCTTGAAGGCGTCGTACTCCTCCTCCGACACACGCACTGTGATCCTGTGCGAACGAGTGTCGGAGAACGTGGTAACGCCCCCATGCTGAGGCATGACTTTAGGCGATACCACGGTATGGCCAGCAGGGAGAGTGTCAGACAACGGTGGCGTGACCGCCCCCTGTCTGACATCTCTCCGCTGGCCCACGTCCTCGTTCGCGTTGCTCACTGCGGGCGCGGGGGACACCGCCCCTGCTACCCCTTGATGGGGAGCAGGAGACGGTGAGGGCGAGACGCACGCCGCACGCTTCGCCGCCGATGGTTCCTGTGACTCTCGCAATGCTTTGCGCAACGCGCCCTTAAAGTCGTAGGTCGCTAACACGCTGTCAGTACTCATAATTCGTACCTCCATCCTGCTGGACCTGCTCCACCTGCTCCGCCGTCGCGACCTCCGGCTGCGCGTCGGACTGCGCCGAACGCTTCGCCCGAGACGAGCGCGCCAGTCGCTCCTCTTCGAGGAGATGACGTGCCTCCTCCTCATACTTCAAGTACGCGTCAGGACGCTTCGTACGGATGATCTCCGCCGTGCGCAAAGTAAGGCGTTCCTCCTCCTTGCGTTTTTGTTCACGCAAGCGACGAATACGCTTCTGAGAAGCAAGACGTTCCTGCTTGATAAGGTCGTCGAGAGAGTTATTGAGAATATCCATTTTTATCTCCTTTTCTTTTAGATAGATGCCGCTGCCCAGACGGCGAGGATTGAGGGCAAGTTTTAGGTCAGATTTGCCAAGGCGAGGTCTGACCTAATCTATTGACCATGGGGAACCCGAAAGCGTTGCTTGGGGTTCACCGCCGACGTACACGATCTCTACCTCCGGGACGCGGTCAAGCTCTCCAGCAGCCGCAAGTTCGGCCTTCTTCGCGGCAAGCACTTCCTGCTCACGTTGCTTCCGGGCCAGCTCAGCAGCCTTGCGCTGCTCCTCAGCTGCCCTCCACATGGCAGCTTGACGTTCCGCTGCTATGCGCTGCTCCTCATCTTGTTTGGCAATCAGAGCCTGTTCATCAGCTTCACGCTGCTTCTGGGCGGCGATCTCCTCCGGCGTCGGCTCTGGTTCAACGACGGCCTGACCAGCTGTTGAGAACTCAGCAAGCACATCTTCTGGCTCGACCGGCTCCAACAATTCGCCCGTCAGGCGAGGGTAATGTTCGAGCACCGGAGCAATGGTTCGTTCCTCGACCTGGCGATAAACCTGCACCGCCTGACTCCGGTCCTTAATCTGCTCACACTTCCTCGAAACCAGCCCTAGGTCCTGACGCAAATGCTCGTACTTCTCGTACTGGAAATACTCACGCGTCCCATCCATGAACCCCTTGTTGAGGTAGATCGAGAATTCACCCTCAGTAACCGGAATGATGACTGGAAACCGGCGATACGCCTGAGACTTGTTCTCCGACTTCCGACGGAAAGTCTGACCGCTCTCTCGGGAGAACACCTCATATTCCCCGGCGAGACCATTCAAGAAAGTTTCATAGTCGTCGGGACCTGTCACGATGTTGACCCGATTCAACAACTGCGTATTAGAACCCTTGATATTAACGATGATCTTCTTGGAGTCATCGCGATAAGGGCCGAGGATACGAAACAGCAATCCACGGTCTTTCCGGCACGCCTCCAACATCGAGTAGGCGCGAAAGTCTTCCCATATGATGATCTCCTCGCCGTCATAGTGCTCGAAAGACACGTTCTCGCCACCCAGACTGAAATAGGGGCGCTTCGCCTTCGGGTTGAGGGAGCGGGCCAGGGCAGCAGCGAGCAAGTCCTTACCTACACCACCTTCGCCACAGATGTAAAAGTTCAGCACCTGACTTGGCGGCGTCTGCCTAGTCAACCAGTCGGCACGCAGAGACTTCAGCTGATTCATCACGCCAGGCGCGGACCACAATTCGGGGTCGTTGGAGTACACGTCATCCAGATCCCACTCACCGAGCGTGACCTTCAACGCGGCCTCCTTGCGGCGGCGCTTAAGGGCCTTGTTCAAGCCCTTCGCCTGACGATCCTCCTTATGTTCTTCCAGATCAGAGCGCCAATCCCACCCCTTAGAGGCATGAACCTCCGAATCGTCATACAGGTATTTACCCTCTTGCTGCTGCTTGGGGTTTTCATGCGTGAGGTATTCAACGAGGTCGAGGAATGCCGACGGCGGCTTAGGTTCGACGCACTGCGGAGGCACCCCAAACGCCCGAGCTACCTGAGCAATTGTCGAGAAAGAGGACCGCTGGATTGCGACATGGACATGAGGGGCTTTAGGTGACCCCTGAACGAGAGCCGGGTTCTTGGCTACCTCAGCCGCCGTGTACGTGTCCTTGCCATGAAGAATCCAGGCGTATCGCTTCACACCCTTTTTGACAACAGCCTTCTCAACTTGCTCCGTGGTAATAAGAGTCTGGCCTGTAGAAGGGTGATCAAGGTTCTGCGTGATCATGAAGACGCGACCGCCGTTCTCATTCGCATAAGCCCACGGACCCCCGTCCTTATACGGGTCATCGTCAGTGCCAACGAGACCTAAGAGCCGCAATGATTCAGGTACGGTCGAAGAAGAGGCGTTTTGGTGGTCGCTTTGGTCGTTTTCGGTCGTTTCACTCCCAAAAACGACTAAATCGACTGCGCGGGACACAAGCCCAGTGTCCCGCGCATTATCGTTGGAATCATTGGGCAAAGTAGGGGTCGAAGGATCAGAAACGACTAAAACGACTGCATTTTTTGGTTGCTCCGAAATGGACTCAGAAGCCGGTTTTTCATTCGCTTCTGATGACGAAAAATAGTCGTTTTCGTTCGAGAGGATGCCCGCTACGCGGGCATTCTGATCTAATCCCTCTGAGAACGTGCTCGGGGAAGAGTGAAGAGAGTGGGCGGGTGCGGTCATGATGCGACCGCCTTGGAACCCGATGTTTCAACCCGGTTGTTATCCAACCAGGTATTGAGGTCATCGAGACGGTAAAGAGTCCGACTATGGACTGCACCGACACGGACGAACGCCGGGCCGATACCCTGAGTCCTCCAGTTCGCAAGCGTACGAGAACTGACGCCGAGCATGGCAGCGGCTTCGTTTGCCGAGACAGAAAGAGCAGATGCGGTAGTTTTGAGCGCCTGAGTAGGCATGGTTCACCCCTTGGGTGAACATCGCCAGAACGGTCTTACGCTTCGCTATAAGGCTGCCATATCAGTTCATCATGCTTCTGTGCCTGCCTGTCCGCTGAGTTCCGTCCTGCAATATTCGACGGCAGCTTGGATTTCGTCTTACAACGGTGGCTGGGACACCTTGGCGCTGTGTTATTTGGTTGTGCGCCAATCCTAACACCCCTGTCAAGTCCACGCAACTCCTGGGCTGGTATGCTCTGCTACTGTTGACTTGAACCAACGACGGAAAGGGCCACTTATGGGAAGGATCGCCCTCAAACCAGGCGAGCACATGGCAGGTCAGACGAAGCCGGAAAGACAGCCTAACGGTTCCTACTTTGGGCGCTTCTCGCTCAGGCTCATGGATGGTAAGACCGTCCGCCTGAAGGTCACGGCCCCAACGGTGGGGGAATGGCGCACGAAAGCCCTAGCAGTAGCTGAGGAAGCACTCCGGGCAGCGGGAACGGAAGGTTCGTGGAAACCAACCTCGCAGATGAGCGACTACATCAAGAAAGTTTCGATCCCCGCCGTTAAGGCATCGCACCTCAGGGAGCGCTCAAAAACCAAGTATGAACACCTCCTCGACATCCTTGGTGAGCACTTCAAGGGATACACAATTCACGATGCTGTGAGGTTCCGTCGATTGGAGACGGTCCTGAAAGACATCGCAAGCGAGCATGGAGCCGAATCTGGGCGCAATGCTCGCAATGTGCTGAGCAAGTGGGTGCTTCAACAGCTCATCCGCGACGAGGTAATCACAGGGAACCCGCTCGCGGGCATGGCAATCGACCTTGGAAACGTGAAGAAAAAGGCAAAGAGTGAAGGCGGCAAGGGTCTTACCGACGCTGAGTACGAGCGCGCCATCGAGTATCTGCTTGCAATAGACGTAGAGGATGTGGCCACGCCAAGGCGGGGGCGCTTCACAACCGCAGATCGAGTAGAACACAGGCGCACAACAGTTGAACTCACGCTGCTGCAAGCGGCAACAGGCTTCAGGATCGGGGAGGCCCTCAGTCTTCGTCTTGATGAGGTTGAAGATGATGGAGCGCAGATCAAGGTCACTGTGCCCGCTGAGCGCTCAAAAACCCACAGGGGGAGAACTGTGCCCGTGCTTGATGATCGGGTCGCTGAGCGGCTCAGGGAGCGCGTAGAGCGCCGCCAAGAGGGTGTGCTCGTATTCCCTGCCCCAGCAGTCTCTGATAGCAAATGGGATCAGTCCAACGCTCAGAAAGCGGTGAAGAAACTCCTTGGGGAAGTTGCTGATGCGTGTTCAATCCCACTGCTTCATGAGGTCTCATCCCATGTCTGGCGCACAACGCTCAATACGCGAGCGATGAATGCGGGAATTCCAGCCGAAGTGAGAGCCGCATACTTTGGGCACGACGCTGAGATCAACAAAACGGCTTACACCGATGTGCGTGACACCTCCAGTCTTGTTGAGGCTCTCGGACGGTAGGGGAAGGGGCCATTTATGGGGCCACTTATTCAGTGATACAGCAGTGGTACTGCGCGCAACTCCTGCAAGCATGAAGGTGCTCTTTTCGGCTCTATACTTTAAGAAACTCGGATTCTATCACCGATAATGGCCTCAATAGTCAATTACCCCGGAGGTCGCAGGTTCAAATCCTGTCCCCGCTACCACCACAGACCCGGTCCCGTGAGGGGCCGGGTCTTTTGTTTGTCACTTGTATTTCAGAGGGCAAACGCCTTGACTAATCCGCGTCTCGACGCGATAGTATTGCATGTTCGCCATCATGAACTGCGCCTTCGGGTGCGAGAGGAATAGAGATGAGCACTCTTGATCTGTCGCAGCTCACCGCTGCTGACATGAGCAATCCGGCGCTGACAGCGCAGGATCTCGCTGATATCACCGCCGCTCGCGCGGATCTGCACCCCTACGTGGCGACGCACCCGTCGCTGTATCCTGCGCTTGCCCAGTGGCTTGCAAACCGGGGTGTTGTTCCCGCTCATCCTCCCGTTGCGCAGCCTGCTCCCGTCGCTGCCCCGGCACAACCGGTCGAACCCTACACTCAGGCTGCAGCGCCTGTGGAGCAGCCCGCTGCCCAGGCGGCGCCCGTTGCGCAGGAAGCTCCTGCGGTTGAGCCCGAGCCTGTCGTTGAGGCTGTTGCTCCCGTGGTGGAGGAGGCTCAGTCGGTTGTTGAAGAGCCTGCCGCTGTTGTTGAGCCCGCTGTAGAGGCTGATCCTGTGCAGTCTGATGCGTGGGGTGCTCCGCAGACTGAGCCTGTGCAGTCTGATGCGTGGGGTGCTCCCGTGGTGGAGGAGGCTCAGCCGGTTGTTGAAGAGCCTGCCGCTGTTGTTGAACCCGCTGTAGAGACTGAGCCCGTTCAGTCTGATGCCTGGGGTGCTCCGCAGACTGAGCCTGCGCAGTCTGATGCGTGGGGTGCTCCCCAGGTTGAGGCTGTTGCTCCCGTGGTGGAGGAGGCTCAGCTGGTTGTTGAAGAGCCTGCTGTTGTTGAACCCGCTGTAGAGGCTGAGCCCGTTCAGTCTGATGCGTGGGGTGCTCCGCAGACTGAGCCCGTTCAGTCTGATGCGTGGGGTGCTCCCCAGGTTGAGGCTGTTGCTCCCGTGGTTGAGCCGGAGCCTATCGTCGAGCCTGAGCCGGTCGTTGAGCCTGCGCCTGTCGCGGATGAACCCCAGCGTATCGTCGAAGATGCTCAGCCTTTCGTTGGGGAAGCTCAGGTCGCACCCCTGATGGAAGCGCCCGTGGCTTCGGCTCCGTCGATTTCGGACGAGGAACTTGAGCGTACGATCATTGACGGGACGCGCGAGCGCTCTATGGCTGAGATTGTCGCGGAAGAGAATGCCGCGACGCAGGCCGCCGCCTACGGACAGAATCCTGCCCAGGCGGCAGGTCAGCAGCAGGGTTACGGCCAGGCGCAGTATGGCGCGCAGGCCAGCCAGCAGTCCCAGTTCGCCGCCCAGGGCGGTGCTCAGGGATATGCTCCGTCGGGTCAGCAGTCCCCGTATGCCGCTCCGGGCGGCCAGCCGGGCGCGTCGACGGGTCAGCAGTTTGAGGCTGCCGCCCAGCAGTTCGGCGCAGCCGCGAACACGGCGTTCAACCAGTTCCAGAGCGCGGTCGTCACCGAGACCGGCAAGGTGAAGGGCCGCTCCGTGCGCGCCACCTACGCGCTCATTGGTATGGCTGCTTCCTTCGTCCTGTCGATCGTCTCGATGGTCTTGCCCTTCGGGTCGAGCTACGGTGATTCGTTCACGATGCTCTCTGCGGGGGGCTACGCCTTCTTCCATATCTTCCTCATGCTGATTGCGGTTGGCCTGGGAGCTGCCTACTGGTTTACGAATCAAAAGTGGGCCTTCCTGTCCTCCGGCATCGTCGCGATCCTTACCGCCCTGATTGGCATTCTCCAGGTGCTCGGTGTTCTTGCTAGGGCCTCGCTCAGTTTCGGCGGTATCCTCTTCCTGATCTTCTCGATCGGCCTTGGCGCTTCCGGTGTTGTCCTGCTCCTGGAGCTCAAGAACGGTAAGGTTGCGCCGGTTGATAACCCGAACGCTTTCGGCGGTGCCTTCACCGGCGCACCCATGAACCAGCCTGGCCAGCAGTCGCAGTACGGTGCTCAGTCCCAGCAGAGTGGTTACCCGGGCGCTCAACCCCAGGGTGGCTTCCAGGCTCCCCAGGCCGCACAGGGCCAGTCTCAGTACGGTTCCCAGCCGCAGCAGGGCGGCTACCCGAGCGCTCAGTCCCAGCAGGGCGGCTTCCAGTCCCAGCAGGGGCAGTATGGCCAGCAGCAGTACGGTGCTCAGGCACAGCAGGGCGGTTACCCGGGCGCTCAGGCGCAGCAGAGCGGCTACCCGGGCGCTCAGCCCCAGGGTGGCTTCCAGGCTCCCCAGGCGGCTCAGGGCCAGCAACAGTACGGCCAGCAGCAGTATGGTCAGCAGCAGTATGGTCAGCAGCGGTATGGTCAGAATCAGTACGGCCAGCAGGGCTACAGCCAGGGGCAGCAGGGCGATAAGCCCTACAACCCCTTTGGGACGCGTTCGTGACGCGTTGAGATGACATAAGTGGGGGCCCGCGGCGCACGCCGCG
>CALIZH010000336.1 GCA_938028585.1 uncultured Actinomyces sp.
TGGCTCGGGCAGTGTCCCAGCGGGAGTTGCCGTGCGAGTGGGCCGGCAGCTCTCGAGCGCGCTTGGCTGCGATGTGTACGTCGCAGGTTTGCCCGAAGTGGTCTACGCCGCAGCTGGCCGCGAGGTGCACTGCGCGCCTCGCCTCAACTTTGCCGAACTCCTGCCGCGCGCCCGAGTCATGGTCCATCATGGCGGGCAAAACTCGATGATGGACGCGCTGGCTTACGCAGTCCCCCAAGTTGTCGTACCCGGGCGCGTTTTTGAGCGCCAATTCAACGCCGAGGCCGTCGAGCGCACGCACTGTGGCCTGAGCGTGCGCGCACCCAAGCCGGCTCTCATTGCCGAGGCCGCGCTACGCCTCGTCAATGAAACTTCCCTGAGTGGTGGGCTTACAAAGCTGCGCGACGAACTGTCGGAATTGGGCGGAACTGAGCGGATTGTCCGTGAGGTTGAGGAGATTCCCTACTTGTAGGACCTGCCCCGGTGACAGATGCTAGAGCCTAGTGGGTCTAGTGGGTCTGAGCGGAAGCCTTCTTGCTTGAACTGCGCTATTCCCCAGGCTCATTGACACCGTTTGGAGGCATTGACACCGGTTGGAGCTTTGGATGGGCGGTTTTTGGGGTATGCGATGCGTCCAAGTGGTGTCAATCCCGCCGGGTGGTGTCGATCGTGCCTACTAGTGTCAATCTGGTCTGCTGGTGGTGATTCGACCTATAAATAACGATCCGGCCTAATAGCGTCCATCCTGCCTAGTAGCGGCGGGTGAGTGGACGCAGTGCCTGCGCGTCCTCCGGACTCAATGCGCTCCGAAAAATTGAGGGGAAAAGCCCTACTGATGCGGGAAAAGTAGCGGCAGAGCGTGGCTGAGTTGGCGAGAAACCGAGGCCAGGGAGTGTGTCCCACCCTCGTCGATCCACACCTGCAAGCTCTGCGGCGTCATCAGCGCCGGATACCTGCGGTAAAACTCGCCGAGCTGCGGATTCATGTCGTCGAGCGCTGGATCGTCTGAACCGACGCTGGCGATAATGCGGAAATCCTGCGGTCCCATGTCGCGGCTGCGCACTCCTTGAGTGACTTCGTCGGCAATCTGGGGGAGGGGCGCGTCATGATCGCGGCCAATCCATGATTCCCCGGCCATCGGCATATAGCCGTAGAAATAGTCGGGATTCAAGGCGAAAACATCCCAGGTCGTAATCCCGCCCATGGAAAAACCGCCGAAAGCCCGGTGCGTGCGGCTAGCTTTTAAGGATTCATCTGTGGTGTCGCCGTCCGCGTAGGTCGAGTAACGCGACTCGATCGTGTCGATCAAAGTATTGATCTCGCTGGTCGCAAAGAAACGGTTGAGCTGATAATCCGTTTCAAAATCATCATTCACGAAGGAGCGATCAGGGTAATACGTCGTAAAAACGACGATTGTTGGGGAGATGCTACCGCTGCGCTCCAGGTCATCAATCACCGGCGAGACCTCGTCCGCCATCTCCTCCGCGCTGCTCATCCACCCGTGAGTCAGGTACGCGATATTGGCCGGCGCCCCCTGTACGTATGCCGCAGGAACGTACACCAGCGCCTGCTTCTTATAGGTCACGCCCTGATATTCCTGCTGATAATCCACGGTGTCGATCCGCCCGTGCAGGGGGATCGGGTTCTCCGAGGCCGCGGGAATGATTACCGTTGTCCCGTCCGCCTTCTCGTGGTGGGTAACTGCGGGGGAGGGTGTCGAGGCGTGATAGGCCTCGTATCCTGCTGCACTGACCAGGCCGCTTGCCGCCACCAGGGTACCCACGGCGAGCGCGATCGTTCCCCTGCGGCCACGAGGCCGTGGCTGGTGCGCCGGGGTCGCTGAGGTTTCGGTGGTGGGTGAGGTCGGAGTGCTCATCGGTGAAGTTTCGTGTAGTTCGTGCGTGTTGACCTCATATGGTTGATTTTAGGTCCGCGGGTGTGGCGGTGCGAATGCGCCTTCGCTACCGGTGGATAGGATTGAGACACCAACTGGACAAAGGAGTTGCCATGATTGCTGTCACGACCCCAACCCTTGAAGGAACGCCCATTAAGCGTTACATCGGAATTGTTTCGGGAGAGACGATCTCGGGCGTGAACTTCTTCAAGGACATCGGCGCTGGTTTGTCGAACCTCTTTGGAGGCCGGGCCACGAACTATGAAGAGGAACTGTCCGAGGCCTCGAAAACTGCGATCGACGAGATGTGCCAGCGCGCGAAGGCAATGGGTGCGAACGCGGTAGTCGGCGTGCATGTCGACTACTTCACCGCTGGAGCTGACAATGGAATGCTCGCAGCAATCGCCACGGGCACCGCTGTTGAGATCTGAGGACTTTCCTCCGCAAGTTTGTAAACGCTGTGACCGGTTGTGCTTCTAACCCGGTGTGGTGGCGCCGTTCCTTGCTACTGAACGCCCTGTTCACGCCTCCACTGAACGTAGTCGGTGTAGATGTACTTGTGTTCCCACGCGGGATCGACGGGCCTATACTCGCTGAGGTGGCCGCACCCAGTCGATAGGTCATCGGCAATCTCAACAATGGCCTCGCGTAATTCAAGCGGATCGACGAAGCGATGCGGAATTACCTCATAACCAATCTGTGCACCAATGATTGTCCCCGCGACCGCGGCCGTAGAATCGCTGTCACCGTTGTGATTCGTGGCCGCGGCAATCGCCCCCGCAAAGTCACCTTGATAGCGCAGTGCGCACAGCAGGCCGATCGCCAGGGTTTCTTCTGCAACCCAGCCCTCGCCGAGCTCGTGGATCGCGTAGCGGCCCCCGGACCTCAGGACGCGGGCGGCCTCGGTGACAATGGCCGCCTTGCCCTTGTCCCCCTGCATGGTGAGCATGGCCTCTCCCACGACGACGTCGGC
>CALIZH010000337.1 GCA_938028585.1 uncultured Actinomyces sp.
ACACGCCTTCGACGTCGTCGCGCGAGAAGCCCCACACGGTCTGGGTCAGGTCGTTCGTACCGAAGCTGAAGAAGTCGGCTTCCTCAGCCAGGTCCTCGGCGGTCATGGCCGCACGCGGCAGCTCGATCATCGCGCCGATGGTGACGCCGGACAGGTCAACGCCCTTGTCAGCAGCAACCGCAGCGATAATGCCTTCGCCTTCCTCGCGGATCAGCTGCAGCTCACGCACGGAGCCAACCAGCGGAACCATGATTTCAGGGCGCGGATCCTTGCCACGGGCAACCAGCTCAGCGGCGGCCTCGCACAGTGCGCGCATCTGCAGGGCGAAGAGGCCGGGCAGGTAGATGCCCAGACGCACGCCACGCAGGCCCAGCATGGGGTTCTGCTCGTGGAAGCGACGCACGGTGACCAGCATTTCCTCGTCCGCGGGATCAACGGTGCCAGCGGCCTTGGCGAGTGCAACCTTGACCTCGAGCTCGGTGAGCTGGGGCAGGAACTCGTGCAGCGGCGGGTCGATCAAACGCACGGTCATCGACTTGCCGTCCATGACCTCGAGCATTGCCAGGAAGTCTTCCTTCTGCAGCTTCTCCAGGGCATCGAATGCTTCCTGACGCTCAGCGGAGCCTTCCTCGGACAGGATGACGCGCTCAACCAGCGGACGACGCGAGCCCAGGAACATGTGCTCGGTACGGCACAGGCCGATGCCCTGTGCACCGAACTCCAGTGCACGCTGCGAGTCCTCGGGGGTGTCGGCGTTGGCGCGCACCTGCAGGCGACGCACCTCGTCGGCGTGGGTGAGGATGCGGTGGACGGCCTCGATCAGTTCGGAGGTACCGGGATCGCCAGCTGCTGCAGCCAGGCCAGCTTCGAGGCCGTGGCTCAGGTAGGTGGTCACCGGGGAGTCGGTCACGGGGACCTCACCCAGGAAGATCTCACCGGTCTGGCCGTCGATTGCGATGGTGTCTTCGCCGGTCAGGACGCGGCCTGCGACGGTGACGGTTCCGGCCTCGGCGTCGATCTCAAGAGCTTCAGCACCGCAGACACAGGTCTTGCCCATGCCGCGCGCAACAACTGCGGCGTGCGAGGTCTTGCCACCGCGGGCGGTCAGAACGCCCTCGGCTGCGACCATACCGGGTAGGTCGTCGGGGTTGGTTTCGCGGCGGACCAGCACGCACTTGACGCCTGCTGCTGCCGAGGCCTCGGCCTGAGCGTTGTTGAAGACGATGCGGCCAACGGCTGCACCCGGGGAGGCGGCCATACCGCGAGCAATGAGTTCCTTGGATGCAGACGCATCGAACTGCGGGAACATCAGCTGGGTGAGCTGGTCACCGGTCACGCGGCCCAGGGCCTCGTCGCGGGTGATGAGCTTTTCGTCGACCAGCTGGACGGCGACGCGGAAGGCGGCGGCAGCGGTGCGCTTGCCGACACGGGTCTGGAGCATCCACAGCTTGCCGCGCTCGATGGTGAATTCGATGTCGCACAGATCGCGGTAGTGGGTTTCGAGCTTGTGCATGATTCCGCGCAGCTCGTCGTAGACCGGCTTGTTGATCTTCTCAAGATCAGCCAGGGACAGGGTGTTGCGGATACCTGCAACGACGTCTTCACCCTGTGCGTTCTCGAGGTAGTCGCCGTACACACCGGAGTGACCGGTGGAGGGGTCGCGGGTGAAGCACACGCCGGTGCCGGAGTTTTCACCCATGTTGCCAAAGACCATGGTGCAGATGTTGACTGCGGTGCCCAGGTCGTGGGGGATGCGCTCACGGCGACGGTAGATGCGAGCACGCTCAGTGTTCCAGGAACGGAAGACGGCCTCGATGGCCATGTCCATCTGGGTGCGAGGATCCTGCGGGAATTCTTCAGCGGTCTGCTCGTAGACGATGGTCTTAAAGATATCAACCAGGCCCTTGAGGTCCTCGGCGGTGAGCTCGGTATCGCCCTTGACGCCGCGTTCCTTCTTCATGTTGTCCAGAGCGTCAGAGAAGAGATCGCCTTCGATATCCAGAACGGTCTTGCCGAACATCTGGACCAGTCGACGGTAGGAGTCCCATGCGAAACGCTCGTTGCCACTGACAGCAGCAAGACCGTGGACGGATTCGTCGTTGAGGCCGATGTTGAGGACGGTTTCCATCATGCCGGGCATGGAGAACTTTGCGCCCGAACGAACCGAGACAAGCAGCGGATCCTTGGGATCGCCCAGCTTGCGACCCATTTCTTCTTCGACCTTGCGAAGTGCGACGGTCACTTCAGTATCAAGACTTTCAGGGGCCTTGCCGTCGTGCAGGTAGACGCGGCACGCTTCGGTGGTAATTGTGAATCCGGGAGGAACAGGCAGGCCGAGCTTCGTCATCTCTGCCAGGTTCGCACCCTTACCTCCGAGCAAGTCTTTCATTGACTTGTCGCCCTCGGAGAAGTCGTATACATACTTGACCATCTGGTCCCTCAACTTCCGTTGTTTTTTGGGGGGTACCCGTCATCGGGACCCTGTGTATTGACATACTAACCAATGGAAAAGTACCGGCCAAATGATGCGGGCCACGCCGCGAAATTACGCGGGTGGCCCGTTCACCATATGGTCACTGTTTTATCGAACAATAAATTCGACCAGGACGTTTTCTCCCAGATCAATAACGTCGCCGTCGCTCAGTGGCACGGTAACGCGCGGAGGAACTTCCTGAACATTGCCATTCGAGCTGCGCAGCAGGGTTCCATTTGCACTTCCCAGATCCATGAGCATCCAGGAACCAAAACCGCTGGGGATGACAGCTGCGTGCGAACGCGAGATCTCGTTTGCCGGGCTGGGCACACGCATGACGGTTGCCGAGGGACGTCCCGTCAGAACGCGAGCATTGGGGTCACGTCCCAAGATCACGTCGTGAGTAAGTTCAACGGGAGCAGCGCCCGCATAGACCAGGTAGCCGGCCTGGGTGTGCTGCGAGTCATCGGTCACGCGTCGCAGTACCGTTGCGCCACTATCGGAGTTATCGATTTCGAAAGCGGGAGCCACGCCTGCAGCTGGGGTTTCCGCAGCCGGGGTCTCCCCATGCGCCGGGGTTTCTTCGATTTCCGAGGCCGGGGCGGACTCTTCAGCTTCGGGCTGGCTTTCCTGCTCGACCGACTCTTGCGAGGCCTGCGCCTCTACCTCTGCGGGTTCGTCGGCGGGAACTTCGATGGAAGCTTCTTCTTCGACTTCCTCGACGAAAGCACTGGGCTCAAAGTTCTGCTCGTCTGAGGGAGTGTCCAATTCAACACTGGCCTGTGGCTCAGCGCTGTCCTGCGGGGCATCTTGCGAAGCTGCCTGCTGCATTGCCGCGAAGGCCTCAGAGGTGATGGTTTCTTCCAAGGCCTCGGGGCTGGTGTAAACGGGAGCGGCGGTCGGCGTCACGGCTGCCTGAGCCGCGGCAACTTGAGCATCTGCAGCATAAATATCCGGAGTTTCCTCTGGGGCGCTTGCTTCCGCCTCCGGATCGGGTGCCCACAGATACTTCGGCGCGGGTTCTTCTGCGGCCTGAGGCTTAGCAGCTTCCTCCTGCTCCTGGGCTTCTTCCGTGGCCGCTCCCCACACCGTGTGCGAGGCCTCGGGCTCAGTTTCGGGCGCGGATTCTTCAGCGGAGGGGGCATCCTCAGCGTGCTGTTCCTGAACCTGAGCGGGCTTCTCCTCTTCCACCAGCGCGGGGACCGAGGGAAGTTCGGGCTCGACGGGGTAGCCAATACGGACCTGAGTGGCCTCGGCCTCAGAGGTCGCAAAATGTGCCCACGGCTGAGCATCGTCGAACTCGTTCAATGCGATATCCATGAGCGTCCACTCGCCGGGAACAAATTCCCACATCGACAGCGGGCCACCCCAGGTGAAGGGGGTGTCATAGCCGGGGGCAATGGCGCGGACATTCGCGCTGCCGCCCAGGGAAAGAAGGGGAACGGGGCCGCGCAG
>CALIZH010000338.1 GCA_938028585.1 uncultured Actinomyces sp.
CACTGTGAATCAGGTCTTCTACCTAGACGCCAATCGCGCACATGTCGATATTTACCATTTGGGGTGGGCTGCATACCTCAAACAGCGCGAGGAAGACGAGAGGCGACGCAGAAAAGAACGAGCTGTCGCACTAAAGAAAGCCGAGCAGTTGCGTGCGCAGGGTGAAAAAATGCGCGCAAAGGCCACCAAAGCCGTTGCTGCTCAACAGATGCTTCGCCGTGCTGAAGAGCTGGTCGCCTCTGTTGGAAGCGAAGAGGTCCAAGAAAAGGTTGCGCGGCTGCGTTTCCCCGAACCGCTTCCCTGCGGAAAAGTGCCGCTAAGTGCGCAGGGGCTGTCGAAGAGTTACGGCTCTTTGGAAGTTTTTACCGGTGTTGATCTTGCCATCGACCGCGGTTCGAAAGTTGTCGTCCTGGGGCTTAATGGCGCGGGTAAAACAACTCTTCTTCGCCTACTTGCCCGCGTTGAAGAACCCGATAGCGGAATTGTTGAAGATGGCCATGGCCTCAAGCTTGGCTACTACGCTCAGGAACACGACACCTTAGATATGAATGCCACTGTTAAGGAAAACATGGCTCATAGCGCCCCGGGGTTTGACGATACTCATGTGCGCAACGTCTTGGGTCAGTTCCTATTCAGCGGAGATGATGTCGACAAACCGACACACGTACTTTCGGGTGGCGAAAAGACTCGCCTAGCGCTGGCAACCTTGGTTGTGTCGGGTGCAAACGTTCTTCTTTTGGATGAGCCGACGAATAACTTGGATCCCGCCTCGCGCGAAGAAATTCTGCACGCGCTCCATTCCTATGAGGGCGCCGTTGTTCTGGTCACCCACGATCCGGGTGCCGTGACAGCGCTTGCCCCCGAACGCGTACTGGTTCTTCCCGATGCCGATGAAGACCTTTGGGATGATTCCTATCTGGACCTGGTGACACTCACCTAAGCCCAGTTAGGACAAGCGTGAGGCCGCTCTCTCAACCGATAGTGGCGATTGCGTGTGTAATTGGGGTTCCCGAGGCGTCGCGGCGCTCGTCGAGCGCGGGAAGCTCCACCGGAGTTCCATCAGCCGAGGCTGCCCGCGGGTTATCCCCAACCCACGCAATATCCAAACGATCTTCTCCACGGAGGAAACGCTGAACGCGTACGCCTTGGGTGCCTCGTCCCTTGTAGGGATATGCGGCTAGGGGAGTGACCTTTGCGGTTGTTTGTCCCGTCCCCGGGAGCGCCCCAGCGGCACCGGCCACGGTAACGACCACGGCCTCGTCGGGGCTACTCACCGCCCAGAACCCCAGCACGTTAGCCTCATCTGAAAGCTTCATTCCTGCCATTCCCGAGGCCGTGCGTCCCTGTGGGCGGACCTTCTCGGCCGGAGTGCGAAGAAGCTGAGCGTCGGAGGTGATGAAAACAAGGTCGGAGGTGTCGCTGCTGGGGCCAAATCCAACCAGTTCATCTCCCTTTTCAAGTGAAATAACTTCCCATTCATCGCGCTGAAGTACATCGGGCTTCAATCGCTTGACGACGCCCATACGTGTACCCATTGCCATGACGGTATCTGCTTCGGGATCAAGCAGACCGACTGCAGGCGCATCGGTGTGGATCAACAGGGCACTGGGAGTTGCAGCCGCGAAGGACAATCCAGTTTCAAAGCGCGGAAGCGCAGGAAGATCAACGACGTCAATGCGGTGGGCAAGGCCATCGGAGGTGACGACTGCGATCTGCGAACGAGCAGAGGTCGAAAGCTGTGCACGGATTCCGTCGTGCGATGCGCGAGGGCCGGCTTCGATAGGATCTGCACCTTCTACTCTGGCGAGCGATCCTGCCGCCGAGAGGACAACAACACACGGATCATCGGGAACTTCGAGCGACATTGTCGTCGCTTTTCCAGTTGCGGCCGGGATCGCAGCGAGTGCGGCGCCGGGCTGCGCCTGGTCAACCTGGGTGCCGGTTGCTGAAAGAAGAAGGGTCCGACGAGGCGTTCCCAAGCGTGCCGCAACCTCTGAAAGTTCCTGGCTGATGAGCGCGTAGAGACGATCTTGAGAGGCCAAGATCTCTTCCAGTTCAGCGATCTTTGCATTGAGCTCATCGCGTTCGGTTTCGAGTTCGATACGAGAGAACTTTGTGAGTCGACGCAGGCGCAATTCAAGAATGTGATTTGCCTGGACTTCAGAGAGATCGAAAGCAGTCTGGAGGCGTTCGCGGGCGGTTTCGACGTCATCGGATGAGCGAATAATGGCAATGACGTCATCGATATCGAGAACTGCAATGAGCAAGCCCTCAACCAGATGCAGGCGATCACGACACTTTCCAAGGCGGAAGTTGCACCGACGAGTCGTGACATCGATTCGATGGTCAAGGAAGACTCGGAGCATGTCTTTGAGCCCCAGCGTCCTAGGTTGGCCATCAACCAATGCAACTGCGTTGATCGAGAAGGAATCTTCTAAAGGGGTGCGAGCATAGAGCTGTTGGAGTACTGCTTCTGGGTTGAAGCCGTTTTTGATCTCAATGACCAATCGCAGGCCGTGAATTCGGTCAGTCAGGTTCTGAACCGCCGAGATTCCCTTTAAACGTCCGGCAGAAACATTTTCTTTGATCTTCTCAATGACCTTCTCGGGTCCGACCATATAGGGAAGCTCAGTGACGACAAGGCCCATTTTCCTTGCGGTGACACGTTCAACCCGAACCTTTGCGCGAGTCTTGAATGCGCCACGTCCTGTTTCGTAGGCATCCTTGATACCCTCAAGGCCAACAATGACACCGCCTTCTGGTAAGTCTGGACCGGGTACATAACGCATGAGGTCAGCAACGGAAGCATCGGGATGCTTGAGAAGATACTGCGCCGCGGCGATTGTTTCTGAAAGATTATGAGGCGCGATATTTGTCGCCATACCCACAGCGATACCTGAAGCACCATTGACGAGAAGCTGAGGGAAACCGGCAGGGAGGACCTCCGGCTGCATGAATTGATTGTCGTAGTTGGGAACAAAGTTGACGGTGTCTTCATCAAGGGATGCGACCAAGTCCAAAGCTGCCGGAGCCATCCGCGCCTCGGTATAACGCGCGGCAGCGGGACCGTCGTCAAGGGAGCCGAAGTTTCCATGTCCATCAACCAAGGGCAAACGAAGGTTGAAAGGCTGGGCCAATCGAACCAGAGCGTCATAGATTGCCGAGTCACCGTGAGGGTGAAGCTTACCCATAACCTCGCCGACAACTCGCTGAGACTTAACGTGACCGCGATCGGGACGGAGCCCCATTTGGTCCATCTGGAAAAGAATGCGGCGTTGAACGGGCTTCAAACCGTCGCGTGCGTCAGGGAGAGCACGTGCGTGGATGACAGAAACAGCGTATTCGAGGAAGGATCCCCTCATTTCTGTCGAGACATCGATTTCTGTGATGTTCTGATCAGCATCGGGGAGATTGAGCTTTTCGTCCTTCGTTCGCATGGGTCGATTCTCTACGAAATTGGCGTAAAACCGCCAGGTACACGCCGCTCTTGATAGAATTAGACGGTGAAATTAGATCGCGATATCGAGCGTGCTGGCTTCTTCCCTGACCTTGCAATTCGAGCCGTTCATCGCTTACTTGGCAATGAAGAGGTCCGTGCGTCGCTTGTGCAGGTTGAAGCGGCATTCGATCGCGGGTCAATGTTCCGCCACTTAACAGTTCTTGTTCTCACTCAGAGTTGCTTCATTCAGGTGCACGTTGATGAGGGGGATAACCACAGTGCTGTTGTAGTTTCGGCTGCCCGTCCTATTCGTGCGATATCGGGAGTTTCAGTTCAAGAGGTCATTGCTGATCCCACTCAGGGACACGAGGTGTCTGAGATGACGATCAGTATTGATATGGGCTCTCAAAAGCGCAGCGATATCGAACAGCTCCGCTGTGATGATCCGACATGCCAAGCCGATCATGGTTTCATGGCCCGTAGCTATCCCGATGATATTTCTCTTCGAGTCTCGCAGCTGGCAGATGGCTCGCGTACATATACGGACGCTCAAGTTTTGGTTGATGCTCTTCTTGAGGTGGTCCGTAATGCTCAATGACCATCTCCGGGCTACAGGAGCCTCCTTACCGAGCGCGGATGATTTTCGTCTGACGCAGGTGATTCCCGCAGTGATGGGAGCAGTTGAACCCGAATTATCGCTCGCTCGGCCCGATCTTTCCTCAAGTTTGGGACTGGAACGAGCCAAAGCCGCAGTAGTCATTCTGGTCGACGGCCTGGGCCTCATTCCCCTGATGGATCACTTAGGACACGCGCGAAACCTTCGTGGATTCCGGGATCAGATCCACACTGCTTACTCGGTTGTCCCATCGACGACTGCTGCAGGTATTACCGCCTGCGGAACGGGTCAGCTTCCTGGTCGCACCCGCATGGTCGGTTACAGCGTCCTTCATGGCGAGCGCCTCTTTAACCTGCTTGCCTTCACGGACGGGATCGATCCAACGCAGTGGCAAGAATGCCCGACCTTCTTCGAACAGCTTTCTGCTGCTTCGGTCCCGTGCGCGACCATCCTTCCAGCCAAGTTTGCTGGCTCTGGACTCACTTCAGCCGCTCTTCGAGGTGCTCGCTTCGTGCCGGCTACGTCTTGGGAAGAACGGTGCCAGGCGGCAATTGACCAGATTCGCTCTGGGACGAAGTTGGTGTATCTCTATTGGTCTGACATCGATGCCGCGGGTCACGCTCACGGGGTTGGATCAGGGCAGTGGAGCGATGCCTTAGAAGACTTCGATGCAGGACTTGGGCGTTTCCTGAGCTTACTTCCAGACGACGTTCGTGTTGTTCTCACCGCCGACCACGGCATGGTGAATATTGATTTTGATCAGCTGTATAACGTTGCTGAGCTTTCTCCTTTGAGCCAGGGCGTGCGCGCAGTCGCTGGGGAAACACGAGCAGTTCATGTTCACTGTCTTCCGGGTACAAACGAGCTGCAAGTGAGGAACCGCTGGGAAGAATTCCTTGGCGAAGATGCATGGGTAGTGGGAGCTGATGAACTACCAGAACTGATCGGTACGGGCCCGGGTCTTGCTGAGAGTGGTGATTTCGTTGTCTTCTCACGAGGCCGTGGCGGGGTAGTCGATAGTCGCACTCAAAGCCCGGGAGCTATGACTCTCATCGGCGTCCACGGCTCCCTGACGCCAGATGAGATGCTGATTCCGCTAGCGGTGCTCGCTTAGGGACGCGAGCCGAAAACGATCTCGTCCCAACTGGGAACGGAACGCCTCTTCGACTTTTTCGCAGCAGCGGGAGCCTGAGGAATATCTTCAAGCTGTTCAAGTGGCAGGGGCTGGTCTTCAACGGTCTCTGTTGCCTGCGAAGATTCCTTCACCTCAGGGGAGCTCTTTCGTGCCTCGGTTAAGGAATGGATACGCGCTGCCAAAGATTCAACCCCGGCGGGCAGATGGGGGCGCTCCTCTGAGGTCTCTTCTTCCTCTTCCTCATCATCCAGCTCATACTCAATTTCTTGAGGCTTACCGCGTTGAGCATTGAGCTGCTCGACCAGTGCTTCACGTTCTTCGATATCAGAGCGATCCACAGAGACAACGGGGGCCGGAACAGGAAGTGAAGTAAAACTCTGGACTCCGGTCGGGGAGGCAGTCTCGGTCAGCCAACGGGCTTCCTCATCAATGGCCTCGAGATGGCCTGAAGACTGTAAGCGCCACTGCGCACCGTGCTCGACGGCACCCTGGATGAAGGTCAAGTGAATGACCCAAGGAGAATCCGCTTGGCGCGATGCTGACCAATGCAAAGAATCTGGGGAAACTCCTCGGGCTGCCAGACGGTCAACGACCAAGTCACCCATAACAGGGGAGTCGGGAAGATTTCCAATAGGACTGGAAAGGGCACGCTGGAGCGCATAATCCTTCTCTGCCTGAACGGGAGCTTCGAAGCGAGTAATTTGCGAGACCTCAACATTGTGTTCGCGTGCGATATCGACAGCTCGTGCACCAGAACGAAGCAAGGCCTGGATTTCACGAGGACGCAAGGGCTTATCTTCGGTAATCGCCTCGATGCGCGGACGATCGCGACGGACTGCACCTCGCAGTTCGTCTGTGATCGGGGTGGTGTAACGACGGCCTTCACTGTCGGTGAATACCAGTGTTTCCTCGTCCGCACCTACTCCGAGAAGATCAAGATCGATCATCGCTTTTCCTCCTTGCTTCGTGGTCAAATTTTCTCAAAGATGGCGTTAAAATCCTTGATTGCCGGGGCGCGTGTCCTTTTCAGTAGCGCGAAAATTTTCAACGTGTTACCCTGCAGCGCAGCGAATGTGTTACGCGGGAGCGCAATACATGATGAGAAAAAGGGAGGACAAAATGGCCACCGATTACGATGCACCTCGTAAGAATGACGATGATGTTGCAGAGGACTCCATTGAGGAGCTGAAGTCGCGTCGCAATGATTCTGGTTCGGCAAATGTCGACGAGGATGAAAACGAGGCCGCAGAGAATTTTGAGCTTCCCGGTGCAGATCTTTCGAAGGAAGAGCTGACGGTTCACGTCGTTCCCAAGCAGGATGACGAATTTACCTGCTCGATGTGCTTCTTGGTCCATCACGCTTCTCAGCTTGCCTACGTCGATGACAATGGACAGCCCGTCTGCACTGAGTGTGCTGGCTGAGCGTGAGATAATTTAGTTATGTTCGGACGTTCACGCAAGGAAGACACTGTTCAAGAAGAGGTAGAAGAGGAAGTACGCCCCCAGCTCTACGACGAGTCAGAACTGTGGCAGATCCCCGGCCCCCGCGAAGAATACGAAGTTGATACCTCGGTCGATTATGTTGACCTAGGTTCACTGCGCATTCCTGCCGTACCTGGAATGCAGATTCGTGCACAAGCTGGCGAAGATGGTCAAAGCATCATTCGAATTATGTTGGTGCTCGCTTCTTCGGGGCTCCAGTTCTCTATTGCCGCTGCGCCGCGTTCGGGTGGAACCTGGGATGAACTTCGTCCGCAGATTCGTGCTGCCTATGAAGAGGGCGGCAGCACAGTTCGCGAAAAGCACACTCGCTACGGTGATGAGCTTGAAGTTGATGAGGCAGTGACGCTTCCCGATGGGAAGAAGGGCACCACGCGAACCCGAATTATCGGACGTGAGGGTGACCGTTGGTTCGCGCGAATCGACATGGTCGGCCCTGCAGCATTGGGCGGTCAAGAAGCTGATGACTTCGAGGAACTCATCGACCGCGTTGTTGTCGTCCGCGGCGACGAACCTCGACCGCGACTGGATCTATTGCCACTTCATCTTCCCGATCAAAGCGCAACACGAGTTCCCAATGTTTAAGAAACTCATCGACCGCGCAGTGAAAAGGCTTTCACTGAGTCGTGAAGACATCGACGCTAACGATGAGAAACAGAGCCGGGAAGAACGCGGGCGTTTAGCCGTTGCCGACGTTCAGGATCGTCAAAAAGCGGTTCTCTTTGGGACGATTCAATCGGTCACCTACTATCCGGAAATTATTCGTCCGCTGATTGATGCCACTCTCTTTGACGGAACGGGGACAATTGTCCTTCGCTGGCCGGGACGCAGTGACATCCCCGGCATGCATGCGGGAGTTCACCTCGAAGTTGAGGGAACAATTGGTGTCAGTAATGGGGTAAAAGTGATGACGAACCCGCTCTACCGTCTGATTGCAGAGGACAATGTCGAATAACCGATACGCGTGGCTTGCCCAAGATGAATTTTCGGCCTCTGATGTTCTTGGGGGAGCGCGCGGTATTGCCGAGGCCGTGGTTCCCGGCCTCGTATTCTTAGGCTGCTACCTAGTCAGTGGTGCGCTGCTGTCGTCCGCGATCGCATCGGCATTGTGCTCAGTGCTATTTGCAATCATCCGTCTCATTCAGCGGCAGTCGATTGTCCAATCTCTATCAGGGCTTCTTGGGGTTGGGATTGCATTGGTGTGGGCACTGGTCTCGGGGAAGGGAATTAACTTCTTTACCTGGGGCCTTGTGACAAATGCAGCCTGGGCATTGGTCTTACTGGTCAGCTTGGTTATTGGTTGGCCTCTAGTTTCGGTACTTTTTGCACTCTTAACTGGGCGTCCTATTCGTTGGGTCAAGGAGCCGCAAGCGCGCGATCTTGCAGTTAAATGCGTGTGGCTGACCTTGGCTTGGTCTGCGGTATTTATCATCCGCTTGGCTGTTCAGGTACCCCTATGGCTGAGCGAACAAGTCGCGTGGCTTTCAACAATGAAAATCGTGTTGGGAATTCCGCTTTTCATTCCTGTTGCCTGGCTGACTTGGTACCTCTTGAAGGATGATTTCCGGCTGCATCGTGCGCATTCCGATTCTGCGCAGAATGCTGAAGAGGACTAGCTCGTATCTCTAGGCCTCGGATTCTACTTCCCGCGTTAACATGCGCTTCAGTGCGGTCAGAACCTGACCTCCGCGATCTGAAATCAGCAGAACAAGTTCATCACCAGCCTGGTAGGAATCATCTGCCTGAGGTGCAAAAGGCGCGCCGTCACGCAAGAGCGCGCTCAAGACAACACGCGGCGGGAATGCGACGTCGCCAATGCTCCTGCCAATGATTGGTGAGTCGTCTGGCAAGACAAAGGCGTACATCGCAGCCTGTGCAGAGTGGAAGGCAAAGAGCTTCACCGGTGTTCCGACGAAGATTGCTTCCTCGACCAAGGCAGTCATAATGCGCGGAGTCGAAACGGGAACGTCCACACCCCAAGAGGCGTCGAATAGCCATTCGTTCTTTGGATTGTTTTGGCGTGCAACAACACGCGGGACAGCGAATTCAGTCTTCGCAAGAAGCGAGATCACCAAATTTGCTTTGTCATCTCCGGTTGCTGCCAAAACGACATCGGCATCACGCACTCCCGCTTCCGAAAGTGCTTCGGGGGAGCAAGCATCGGCAAGAATCCATTCGGCGTCAGCCACTGAAGCGACACGCAGCTGGTCGGGTTTTTTATCGATTAATGTCACGTCGTGACCGTGATCGAGTAGTTCAAGGGCGACCGAGCGTCCTACGGAACCGGCGCCGGCGATAACAATCTTCATCTCTTAGTCCTCAAGGCGTGGTGCGCGTGTCAAGATGTCACGCAAGGGAAGTGGATCTTCACCAGAGATTGCAAAATACAACTGGTCATGTTCTTGTATGACCAACTCTGGACGGGCGGGAAGAATCGTTCCTAAGCGAGAGACAAAGGCAATCCGTTCACCTGTCAAGTTCTCGACTGTGGGGAAAGAAAGTCCGTACCAATCAGCGATTGGAGTGGCGGTGACCAAAGAAACAAGTCCGGAGGGGTGCGTCCATGTCACAGCGGCATCAGGCGGCATTAGGCGACGAAGCACCGATTCAGTCGTTCGTTTGACCGTGGCAACCGTGGGAATCCCCAGGCGTTCGTATACGAAGGCCCGTTCTGGGTCGTAGATTCGAGCAACGACACGCTCGACATGGAAAGTTTCGCGCGCAACACGGGCGGCAATGATATTCGAATTATCGCCATTTGATACCGCGGCAAAGGCATAGGCATCTTTAATTCCCGCTTGTTTTAAGGCATCGCGATCCATGCCAAGTCCAGTGACTCGGCGGCCCGAAAAGTCTTGAGAAAGGCGTTGGAAAGCCTTGGAATCAGAGTCGATGACTGCGACGGAGTGTCCCTGCGCATCCAAAATAGTGGCAAGACTGGCGCCAACTCGGCCGCATCCCATAATCACAAAGTGCACACTCCAACGCTACTCGCACAAAGCGCTCATGGCATCTGTTTGACTCAAAAGTTGCTCTGTACGCGTCCAAAAGTGACGCTCTGTCATCCAGAGGATACGCTTAAGAGGTGTCATCATTCGTTGAGTCCGCAAAACGCGTTTTAATCGGACGTCCTATTCGTTCCAAGGCGGCGGCCCGTCAACTTCTCCCGAAGAGACTTGCTCTTCCGATCTATGCTTCTGATGCGCTCTCATCGGTTGCCTACGCACCGGATGAAATTCTCCTCACACTTGCATTGGCAGGCTCTCTTGCTCTCATTAAGTCGGTGTGGGTCGGTGTAGTTGTCGCCTGCGTTTTGGCTGTCGTTGTTTTGTCTTATCGGCAAACCGTTCACGCCTACCCTTCAGGTGGCGGCGACTACGAGGTTGTCACAACGAATCTTGGCCCCAGTTGGGGACTTCTTGTGGCCTCGGCACTTCTCGTCGATTACGTATTGACAGTTGCGGTGTCAATCTCTTCCGGCGCAAACTACCTGACTACGATCTTCCCGGGTTTGCGCGGTTCAGAAGTTCCCATTGCGGTTGGACTGATTATTTTCCTCACTCTGGTCAACCTTCGAGGAACACGAGAAGCAGGAACCGCATTCGCGATCCCCACCTACGCCTACATGATCGCAATCGCCGTGATGATCAGTGTTGGCTTTGTGCGACTATTCATGGGGAATCTTCCAATGGCGGATAGCGCTGCCTATGACATCCACGCAGCAAGTTCGCACCTCGACGGGCTCACCGGTTTGGGCGGGGTTTTCTTGCTGATGCGTGCTTTCTCTTCTGGCTGCGCGGCCTTAACGGGGGTTGAAGCCATTTCAAACGGCGTCCCGAACTTTAAGCGTCCTAAATCGCGCAACGCAGGAATTACCCTGCTGATGCTCGGCGGTATTGCCGCTTCGATGATGATCTCTATCCTCGTACTAGCGCGTTATACGGGGCTGCAGATGGTTGACGATACCTCGATGGTTTATCTCCACGGTAGTGCCCAACCTGATGTGCACTTTGCTCCGGTTATCAGCCAGTTGGCCTCGACGATTTTTGGCGACGGCTCATTACTTTTTATTTTCGTGACCGCAGTGACGGGCTTTATTTTGATCCTTGCGGCAAACACCGCTTTCAACGGCTTCCCAACCCTGGCCTCGGTTCTTTCGCGTGACTCCTTCCTGCCTCGTCAGCTTTACAAGCGCGGTGACCGACTGTCGTACTCCAATGGCATCATGGCCCTTGCTGTGGGCGCCTCGGCATTGGTGATTCTTTTTGATGCAAGCGTCACCCGATTGATCCAGCTCTACGTTGTCGGCGTCTTCGTTTCGTTTACGCTTTCCCAACTGGGAATGATCCGTCACTGGAATAAACGCCTGCGTCTTCCGCAAAATGGCAGTGAACGCGGCAAGGTGCTTCGCTCGCGTTCTGTGAACATCATCGGCTTTATGATGACCGGATTCGTTCTTGCTGTCGTTCTGGTCACGAAGTTTACTCACGGTGCATGGATTACCGTTTTGCTCATTGCTCTGGTCTTCACCATCCAGCGTTTAATTCGCCGCCACTATGACACCATTCGTGGCCAGCTGCGGGTGGAGGATTGGCATACGCGGCGTGCGCTGCCTTCACGCGTTCGCGCTTTGGTTTTGGTCTCGAATTTATCGAAGCCTTCAATGCGTGCCATTGCGACGGCACGCGCACAGGCTCCCATCAATTTGGAAATTGTTTCAGTCGTCTCGGACCTCGAGGAAGAAAAGCATATTCGTCGCGAATGGAAGGAATCAGGTCTTCCTGTTCCTTTGACGCTGGTCGCCTCACCATTTAGGGACATCACTCAAATCGTCATTTCTTATGTACGTTCAAGGCGTCAGCGTTCACCGGAAGAAATGCTGGTTGTCTATATTCCAGAGTTCTTGGTCCGGCACTGGTGGGAGAACATTCTCCATAACCAGATGGCCTTGCGGTTATCTCGATCTCTTTTACGAATCCCCGGCGTCGTGCTCACCATTGTCCCCTGGAAGCTTGGCGAAGATATCCAGGTCGATGGAACCCAGAGCGTCAATGATCCATTCAAGCGCCAGTGAGGAGAGGGCTACACATGAGCGATTCTGATGAACTGATTGAGCTCACAATCGGCGCGCCTGCGCACGGTGGTGCCTGTGTTGCACGCGATGATTCCGGGCGCGTTGTTTTCGTTCGATTCGCCCTTCCAGGTGAGAAGGTGCGCGCACGTGTGATCGATTCACAGAAGCGTATGTTGTGGGCCGAGGCCGTCGAGATTCTTGAACCCAGCCCTGATCGAATTCCCAGTGTGTGGCCAGCAGCTGGCCCCGGTGGCGTAGGTGGGGGAGAACTTTCCTTCGTCAGCCCCGAAGGGGGACGTCGCTGGAAAACCGCAGTTCTAGAAGACCAATTGCGACGTATTGGTCGTGAGCGCGTCGCCGAGCAGGTCGAGGCCATTGGGGGAGTGAGCGTCCAACCGGCACCCGGTGATGAGAACCGTGAAGAACTTCTGGGACGACGCACACGTATCGAGTGCGTCGTGAATGAAGCAGGACGACTTGGTATGCGCCGCTATCGCTCGCATGAGATTCAGGTGCTGGATTCTATGCCTTTAGCTGCCAAAGAGATCAATGAACTCGATGTCTGGGAAGGCAATAAGGTTTTTTCTCACCTTCCCGAAGGCTCGCGAGTCCGTTTGATTGCTGCTCCCGGCCAGCCGACACTGATTTGCACGGATGAGGGCTGCTGGGATGCCCAAGGAGATGCGTCGAAGGGACCCGTAACGTGGACAGTTTCCCGCGAAAACGGAGCAGATCAGTATCGCGTTCGCCCTCAAGGTTTTTGGCAAACCCATCGTCGTGGAGCCGAAGTTTTAGCCCGAAATGTTGAGGATATCGTCGCCTCGCTCGGTGCTTCCCGAATAATGGAACTTTACTCGGGGGCAGGACTCTTTTCGCTGCCGTTGTCGCGCCTTGTGGGCAGTGCCGGGCGCCTGGTGACCCTTGAAGTTGACGAGGCCGCCGTTGCCGACGCCGTGGCAAACGTTGGTAGTGACGTGCTTGACGCTTTCGTTGGCGACTGCGATGCACCTGCAGTGCGCGAACTCAATAGCGAATTGGGGGGTGCGGAGATTATCATCGCTGATCCTCCAAGATCCGGAGCTGGCAAAGAAGTCTGTCATGCGATGGCCAGTACCGGGGCAGAGCACATTCTGCTTGTGTCCTGTGATCCCGCTGCAGCTTCACGTGACCTGCATGATCTTCTTGAGGAGGACTACAGGATCGCCGATATGCGTGCCTGGGATCTCTTCCCCTACACGCACCACTTTGAAGTGATGACGTTACTGGAGAGGATCTAGAGTTCGTCGCTGGACTTTGATTTAAGGGGATATACCTACTATCAGTTCCGATGCAGTTGGGGGGCAGGCTCTGCGCCTGCCCCCAACTGCATCAATCTTCGTTTTGGAGGAGCTTTAGAGGTTTTCAATCTCGAGGTTCACGGGTACCTTTGCGTCTAGCTTCCAGACTTGAGAGTAGAAGCTGAGTTCGCTTTCCCAAGAATCCTTAATGTTTGCTGCCGAATGGAATCCGTGGCCTTCACCCGAGTAGAGACGCAGAGCCACGGGACGGCCGCTGTCACGGAGGGCCT
>CALIZH010000339.1 GCA_938028585.1 uncultured Actinomyces sp.
CCTGGTGGAGCGAGACGGTGTTCGCCTCGCTAGATGACTCTTGATCCGAATCTTTATCAGTCCACGTGACGAATTCGGGAAGGGTGTCTTCAAGATCAGAGAAGAATCCCATGATCATCGACATTGAAGTTTCGAAGAAGGTGTCGAGCTGGGCTTCCGAAAGACCGTTTGTTGCAACGATGTCGCATTCGGCGATCAGCCCGTAGCGTCGACCGTCTTCGAAAGGAGCCAAGTACGCCTTCGGGCCTGTGCGGGTTGCATTGCAGCGCCGAACTTCTTCCATGAGCGACGCAAATTCGGCATCATCGTTGGCAATTCCACGCCAGTGCGCACGCAATTGCAGGATGTGGGGGTTTGAGGTGTTCCAGAAATAGATCGCATTTCGTGTCGGAACAGCGAGCTCTTCGTCTGAAGATTCACCAAAATTCAGATCGTGACCGTGCAAGACAGCGCGAATGCGGTCGGTGTTGACCGGAGAAATCGACACGTAGCACCCCTGATCCGAGTCGGTAGTGGCATTGAGTAGCAGTGACTCACGCCTGTTGACTCCTCCACTCTAACCGAATGACCGGAGCGCGGCTCGAGATAGAAGCTTGAGAATGCGACAAAATGTCACCTCAATCAACCGAGGAAAAACCTAGTGTTCCAATAGAAAATGCCCTAGATGGGTGACTAAAATAAGACCTTCGAAGAACGCGGAACGAGACAGTTGCCACCTAGTTGGTTGTCGCACGAGGGAAGGGGGACGAAATGAGCGACCGCATTCCCGGTTATCCTGATCCTTCCTTTAATTCCGAAGAATCCGAGGCCTACGCTCCCTCAGAGGATGCTGCTGAGGTTCCGGAAGCGCTCGCGGCCGCGGCCTCGTCAAGGCGATCCTCTGGCCCCCAGGACGTGGGGAGTGCCACTTCTCAAACACCTTCTTCTGCCGCTGGACGGCGACCAAATATTCGCCAATCAAGTCCGGGTGGTGGTAGCGCACGTGCCGGTGCGGGTGCTGCTCGGACTGCCCCAAGGACTGTGGCTCCCGGCTACCGCCCTCGCCTCGTGCGTCGACTTTTTGCTGCGGGAGGGTGTGTGCTCTTCAGCATCCTTGTCGCTTGGGTTGCCGTCTTCACTGTTACAGGCCAGGCGATTGACACCTTGTCGATGGAAGCTGCCATGCGTTGGGCAGAGTCCTTAGGTGCTGTGGGAAGTACCGTGACGCACATTATTTCGGTTCCCGCGATGGTCGCTGTTGGTGGTCTGATCGTTTTGATTGCGTGGCTACGTCGTCGTCCAACACTGGCGGGGCGTGCGCTGGGCATGATTGTTGCGGCTAATACGACGACTCAGGTTGCGAAGCTGCTCATTGATCGCCCGGATTTCCACGTGTCGGCAGCCATTTTGAATTCGCTTCCTTCGGGGCATACGACAGTTGCAATGTCCCTTGCGCTGGCATTGGTGATGATCGCCCCCGAATGGTTCCGAGGCCCCGCAGCGTGGATCGGATATATCTGGACATCCTTGGTGGGTATTTCCGTCATGGTTTTTGGCTGGCACCGCCCCGCCGATGTTCTTGTCGCTATGGCAATCTGTGGTTTTTGGGCACTGATCTTGTGTCCGCTGGAGACCCGCGTTCGCCACGGCGTGCCCGTCCAGAAAGCTATGGCTGTCATTGCAATGGCCAGCGCACTCATCACAGTTTTGGGAGTTGTCTATTCTGTGTGGGCGCTTACTCCCAATGATCTGGCACAAATGGGTTCGGGCGGAATCACCTACGCAGAATTTTTGGATGCTCTTCCGCGTCGTGCTCATGTTCTTGCGGGGATTTCATCTTTTGGTGTTATCGCTGTTGCAGGTTTTGTTATTCACGAGGTTGACCGACTTTCGGCGAAATAGTGCCGTTTTTGAGTCGAAATCGCGCTCGCGCTAGTTTCATCTAACTTATTCGCAAGCTATTCAGACGCTCGCGTAATGCGTTCACCCACTTTCGTAATTTGCGCATTTTTGTCGAATGGCAACACACCGCATGTCGTAGCTACACCTTTTCCGTAACCACTAGATATTGTGGGACGCGTTCGTCTCGCGCACTAGATATTGTGCCCCCACCACGATGTCAGTGTTGAAGCTCGGAAAGGAAAACCGTGACTACATCTCCCACAACACGCTATGACATCGATGCGATCTCGACCGTCGAGGAATACCTTGACCGCTCCGATTGGCGCGTCAACGCAAACGCCAATCAGGGCTATTCGCTGGGTGGCCTGATCCTGAACTCTGCCGGCAAGATGATCGCCAACTACTGGTTGGAGCGCGTCTACTCCCCCGAAGCGGGAGCAGCACACCGCAGCGGTGATATCCACATCCACGATCTCGATATGTTCGCGGGTTACTGTGCGGGATGGTCGCTCAAGCGACTGATCCAAGAAGGTTTCAACGGGGTCAGCGGTGCCATCGCCTCGGCACCCCCGAAGCACTTCTCTTCGGCGTGCGGGCAGATCGTGAACTTCCTCGGAACTTTGCAAAACGAATGGGCGGGAGCGCAGGCCTTCTCCTCCTTTGATACCTACATGGCTCCCTTCGTCCGCCTGGACAACATGACATACGAACAGATCGTCCAGAGCATGCAGGAACTGATCTACAACCTCAATGTTCCTTCGCGTTGGGGCAGCCAGTGCCCCTTCACCAACCTCACCTTCGACTGGACCTGCCCGGATGATCTGGCTGATGAACATCCCCTCATTGGCGACGAAGTTGTGGACTTTACTTATGGCGAGCTCCAAGAGGAAATGAACCTCATTAACCGCGCATTCATCGAGGTCATGACGGGGGGAGACGCAGATGGCCGTGTCTTCACTTTCCCGATTCCGACCTACAACATGACTCCCGATTTTGATTGGGAGGGCGAAAATGTTGACGCGCTTTTTGAAATGACCGCAAAGTACGGCCTTCCCTACTTCCAGAACTTCATTAATTCCGACTTGGATCCCCACATGATCCGCTCGATGTGCTGCCGTCTGCAGCTAGACCTGCGCGAATTGCTCAAGCGCGGCAATGGCCTCTTCGGTTCCGCAGAGCTGACGGGCTCCATCGGTGTCGTCACAATCAATATGGCGCGCCTGGGCTACCGTTTCGCGCGCGACATGGATGGCCTCGTCAAGGAATTGGATCACTTGATTGACCTGGGTTCGCAGACCCTGGAAGCCAAGCGTGAAACCATTCAGTTCCACATGGACCGCGGCTTGTTCCCCTACTCGAAGCGCTACTTGGGACACCTGAACAACCACTTCTCAACCATTGGCGTGAACGGCATGAACGAGATGGTTCGAAACTTCACGGGAGACCAGTACGACATCACCGATGAGTTCGGTTTTGAGATGTGCTGCTCGATCCTCGATCACATCCGTGAGCGCATGGTTGAACTCCAAGAGGCGACCGGCCACATGTACAACCTCGAGGCAACCCCAGCCGAAGGCACGACCTACCGCTTCGCGAAGGCCGACCGCCTCCACTACCCGGGCATCCTCCAGGCCGGCACCGATGAGCAGCCCTACTACACGAACTCCTCGCAGCTTCCCGTTGGTTACACCGACGACCCCTTCCAGGCGTTGGAAGATCAGGAAGTTTTGCAGGGTAAGTACACGGGTGGCACGGTTTTGCACCTGTACATGGGCGAGCGTATGAGCTCGGGTGCGGCCTGCAAGGAGATGGTGCGTCGTTCGCTGACCGCATTCAAGGTCCCTTACATCACCATCACCCCGACCTTCTCGATCTGCCCTGTGCACGGTTACCTTGTGGGCGAGCACTGGACCTGCGAGAAGTGCGCCGAGGCCCACCCAGAGCGTGAACCGCAAGAGTGTGAGGTCTGGACTCGAGTTATGGGCTACTTCCGCCCCGTGAAATCCTTCAATATCGGTAAGAAGGGTGAGTACAACGAGCGCACGATGTTCTCTGAGGCTGCGGCTTCAGATCACGGTGAACTGGTTAGCGCTTTCCCGCCGGTAGATCAGCGATGAGTATTGCGACCTTGAGGGCCTCGGACCTGCAGATCGCGGGTCTGAGCCCCATGTCCAGCGTCGATTGGCCGGGAAAATTCGTGGCGACGGTATTCGCCCAGGGATGCCCCTGGGCATGCCCGTATTGCCACAATCAGGCGATCATCGATCCGAAAATTCCCGGGGTAGTGTCCTGGGAGAAAGTTGAGGACCTGCTGGGCCGTCGAGTTGGTCTGCTGGACGGGGTGGTCTTCTCCGGTGGCGAGGCCACGCGCCAGTTGGCCCTTCTGCCGGCCATGCAGCGCGTGCGCGATTTGGGCTTCGAGGTTGGTTTGCACACCGCGGGTCCTTACCCTTCGCGTCTGCGTGAGATTTTGCGTTCCGACCTGGTTGATTGGGTGGGCATTGACATTAAAGCAATGTCGGGTCCTGCGTACGAGGCCGTGGCCGGGCGCCCCAATGCGGGGCCGAAGGCGTGGGAGAGCCTGGGAGAGGTGCTGGATTCGGGTGTTGCCTATGAGGTTCGCCTCACGGTGTATCCGGATGGTCCTTCCGATGCACGCGAGGTTGCCTTGTGCGTCAAGGACTTGGGTGCAACGCATTTTGCACTTCAGCAGGCGCGTGCCATGGGCACTGCAGAAGGTTTCAATGCGGGGGACCGCGCGTGGGATATGGAAGTCGAGGCGATGGCTGAAGACATCAAGAAACTTGGGTTTGAATCCTTTGAATTCAGGCCTGCATAAAACAACGTGCTCGGCGACTCTGTGTTTGGGGGAGCGTCGAGTGTGTGAGCGGCCGCTATGCGCGCTGAAGTGGGGTTGAGCGTGCGGTGCCGCAGCGTTGCCGGGAGTGCTTTAAGCTGCACTCCCGGCAACTGCTATGTGTAGAGTTGGCAATAGAATTGACCCAGATTCATTCCCATCACACCCCAAGGAATCCTTATGCACCTGACCGCGATGGTTTTCGCTATTTTTGCCGCGCTGCTTCACGTTTTCATTTTCTATATGGAGTCGATTTCGTGGACTTCTGAAAAGACGCGCTCAACCTTTGGGATGAGTGAAGAAGCCGCTGAAAATACGAAGGAAATGGCTTTCAACCAGGGTTTTTACAATTTGTTCTTGGCTATTGAGGTCTTCGCCGGCGTGGGCCTGTATATAACCGGTGCGCAGGGAGTTGGCCTGGCGCTCATGCTCTTTGGTACCGGCTCCATGCTTGCCGCCGCGTTGCTTCTCTTCGTTACGTCGCCAGATAAACGAAGCGCAGCTATCAAGCAGGGAACACTTCCCTTGATTGCTGTTATTGCCCTGATTCTGACAATGGTGCTCTACTGAAATTCGGCGTAATTCGTGCGCAAAGTGCCATTCGTGAAGTAGGTTAGTCCTGTGAGTGCACCACAACCCCAACTGTCCCGCCGCGAACTCTATCGCCGCGAACGCCAGCTTAAGCAGAATTCGGTCTTCTCGATCGTTCTTTCGGTGATGGCTGGACTCAGTGTCCTCAGCCTTTTGGTGCTCTCGGGAATTCTTCCTATCCCCTTCCTTAACGGCTTTTCCGCAAAAGTTAAGTACGCCTCGACAGGGGATATTCCCTGCCCTAGCGAGGAAACTCAACCTCTGACTACGTCCTCGATCAAGGTGCAGGTTTTCAATACAACATCGCGCTCGGGTGTTGCACGTGATGCATCAGACATGCTCAAGAGCGTGGGCTTCCAGGTGGCAGATCCTTCGAATTCCTCGCCTGAATATGCGGGTTCTGCTCAGATTCAAGCAGGTCCCCAGTCTGTTGATGCGGCCTACACCGTCGCGCGCTTCTTCCCCTCATCGCGAGTAACCCTGACCGAAAACACCGAGCCGGGAGTGACGGTTCTTCTGGGCTCGCTCTACAACGGTGCCTTGACCGCTGAGGATCTGCAGCGTGTTCAGGAAAATCATGATGACCTTAAGGGTCCCAGCACCTGCTTGGCGCTGCGGAAATAGCTGAGATCCACCCCGCGCGGGTGAGATTTAGAAGTGTGCCTGAGAAACGTCAGGTAGTGAATCCAAGTACGCCAACGCAGCCGTGATCAGTGCACGGCGTTCCTGTGTGGTCAGATCGTAGGAATTGATGTGGTCGTGCACCCACAGGCCGTCGGCAATGATGTACAGCAGGTAGATATCTGGATCGGCCAAAATTTCTTCGCGAGGAAGCAACCAGGGGCCTAAGATCTCATCCCACACCTCGGCGCCCTCTTCGCGCGTATGAGTATCGAGCGCCAAAAGAAGGTCTGCGCGGGTCGCGCTTTGCGAGAGTACTTCCACGACGGCGCGTAGACGTTCGCGGGCTGATAGCTCCTCGGGAGGGGCTCCCGCGGCCTCGAGAAGGCTTGCCCTCCATGACGAGGCCAAGTGCTCGTTGAGCGCCAAAAGTAGCGCAGTGCGGGAGGGGAAGTGGTAGAGAAGGCCGGATTTCGACATTCCCGAGGCCTTCGCGAGGGAGTCGTAGGTCAGTGCGTCCAGGCTCTTCTTATCGATGATCTCCAAGGCGGCCTGGATGAGCTGCGATTTTTTACTCGTGCGCATACTTGGTCTCCTTCGGATTGTCTTTGAGGAGCACGGCTGTTGCGATTGCAGCGCTCAGGGCAACTGCGATCGCAATGGATAGTGTCCATGTATAGGCGGTATCGATGGCGCTTGCGGCCATGGGTGCAAGAACTGGGTCGTGGGCGGAAGCGTCCATGTTGTGGGCGACTTCGGGAGCCGCATTGAGAGTGTAAAACAGCGACATCAGTGAACCCAAGACCGCCACCGAAAGCATCGTTCCAAACTCGTAGGAAACCGATTCGATTGCCGAGGCCATGCCGGTTCGGCGGGCTGGGGCTGAACCGATGATTGCAGTTGAGGTGACGCTCATAGCCAGGCCAGTTCCCGTACCTAGGAGTGCGAGCGCGATCATGAAGATGAGGAAGAGGTTTTCCTTGATAGCGATGATCGCGACGATTCCGGCGATGCTTGCAATGACGTAACCGCCTGAAATGACGGTTCTAAATCCCAAGCGATCGACGTAGCGGCCGCCCAAGATAGCGCCCGGGAATGCTGCTACAGCAACGACGCCTGTGACAAGGCCAGCTTGGAGCGGAGTAAAACCTGCTGAGAGTTGAAAACGCTGGGTTGTCAGGATTTCCATTCCAGAGACCACAAACATGCCAAGGAATGCGCCGAGGAATCCCGCTGTGAAGAGGCGGCTGCGGAAGACATCAAGGGTCAGAAGTGGAACGTCAAGGTAACGCTGACGATGGATGAAGAGCACCATACCGATGATGAATAGGACGATGCCGGTCGCGACAAGGGTCGTATCGATAGGCGTGTGAGCAAGGTTTTCAATTGTGAGAACCAGGCCGACCATGGTGATCATCGCGTAGAGGGAGGACATGAAGTCCCAGCTGCGTTTGGGGTTGGGGTAATTGTCAGGTGCAAGAAGGTAAGTGCTGACCAAGGCGATGATGACGATGGGAATGTTGATCAGGAAGACCGCTCCCCACCACGTGTGAGTGAGAAGGAAACCGCCCAAAAGTGGGCCGACGGCCGAGCCGACGGTTGCTACCGATCCCCAGATGCCAATGGCGGTGTTGCGCTCGCGGGGTTCAAGGAAGGTCTGGCGGATGAGCGCAAGGGTTGAAGGCATGAGGACCGCAGCACCTGCGCCGAGGAATCCTCGTGCAGCGATCAGGATCGCGACGTTTGGCGCGAATGCCGCGGCAGTGGATGCGAGACCGAAGATTGCGAGTCCGACCTCGAACATGCGTCGGTGTCCGATCTTGTCCCCCAGGGTCCCGGTTCCCAAGAGAAGGCCGGCCAGAACCAGAGGGTAGGCGTTGATGATCCACAAGCCTTGCTGATGGGTCGTATGGAGTTCAGATCGAAGGGTAGGAAGAGCGACGTAGAGGATGGAGTTATCGGCTGCAACGATGAACAGCCCCAGTGAAATCACAAGAAGAAATGCCCATCGAGTCCGTGTCGATTCAGAGCGCATGAGCAGATGTTAGCACATAACTGTAACGGACGTCCGGTTTAGTAAGTGAGCTGTCCTCACCGTGAAATGGTTGGAATTAAGCGGAAATAGGGTAAATGCCAAGGCCGGGGTGTCCTTTCGGACACCCCGGCCACAGTGATCAGAAACGATCAGGCTTGAGTGGAGCGATGCCGTGAAGCGTAGGGTTCGCTCTCGAGTTCGGATCCTGCCGGAGCCGAAGCGGGCGAAGCCTGCTCGAGGTTGGTTCCACGCAGCTTCGAAATGCCGCGCATGCCGTGGTAGACGATGATCGCGGCGGCGGTGCCCAGGGCGATGCCACCGAAGGTCATGCCGCTGATGTTCCAGGTGAAGTCGGCGATTGCGACAATCAGAGCGATAGCAGCGGTATTGAGGTTGACTGGGTTGGAGAAGTCAACGCGGTTCTGGACCCAGATTCGAACGCCGAGCATGCCGATCATGCCGTAGAGGACGGTACCAGCGCCACCGAGGACACCGGAGGGAATCGTTGCGATGAGCGCACCGAACTTCGGCATAAGCGAGAGCAGGAAGGCACAGCACGCTGCGACCAGGTAGGCAGCCGTCGAGTAGACGCGGGTTGCTGCCATAACGCCGATGTTTTCGGCGTAGGTCGTTGTACCGGAACCACCGCCCGCACCGGCGAGCATGGTGGAAAGACCATCAGCGAAGAGCGCGCGACCCGTCAGGTCATCGAGGTTTTCACCGGTCATTGCGGAAACCGACTTCACGTGGCCGACGTTTTCGGCGATGAGGACGAAGACCACGGGGATGAAGAGGCCCAGGGTGGAGACGGAGAAGGAGGGAGTGTGGAATTGCGGAAGACCGAACCAAGCGGCCTCGCGAACGCTGTCGAAGTTCACCTCGTGCTGGATGACTGCGGCAATGTAACCGATGAGCACGCCGAAGAGGATCGAGAGGCGGCCGATGATTCCCTTGAACAGAACCGTGATCAAGCAGATGGAGAGGATTGTGATGACTGCGGTGATGGGGCCGGTCTTCACCCAGTTCCATGCGGCGGGTGCAAGGTTCAGGCCGATGAGGGCAACGATTGCGCCTGTAACGGTCGGGGGCATGATCGCATCGATCCAGCGAACACCTGCGAAGTGAACGATGATGCCGACAAGAGCCAGGGTTGCACCGGTGGCGATGATGCCGCCCAGTGCGAAGCTCGGGCCAAGTTCCTTAGTTCCGGAGACTGCCAAGATCGGCGAAATTAAAGCGAAGGACGACCCCAAATAACTTGGGAGTCGTCCTGCAGTGATAAGGAAGAAGAGGAGCGTTCCAATTGCCGAAAAGAACAATGTCGTTGACGGTGGGAAACCGGTGAGCAAAGGAACCAAAAAAGTTGCCCCGAACATTGCAACGACGTGTTGTGCGCCAATTCCAATTGTTCGAGGCCAAGAAAGACGTTCGCCGGGAAGAACTACGTCACCGGGAGCAATACTGGTGCCATCGCCATGAAGTTTCCAGCGGAAGAATCCTGATTGTGCAACAGACATGCTGCTAAATCTCCGATCAGTTGAAGGGTCTGGGCCGAAACCGGTCGGAACACCAGCATAGACCGAAATCTGAGTATTGTGTAAAAGTGCTCGCTATGTGGCGCCTCACAGGACGGCCTTACTTCGTTCGGTTGCGGCCTAGTGCTGCAGTATTGACCTTGAAGGCATGAGATATGGCATGCTTGAGGAAGGAATCAATGTGTGTGTAGGTCGAAGGAGTATCGGAGGGTATTCATGGCACTCAATCCCTATGCTCCCGGCGGCAGTGGGACAAGCGCAACCAATGCTGCCAATCCAGCAACGGCCTCGACCGTCCTAGACCCCTATGGACCAACTCCACACTTAGGGCAGCCAAAGTCCGAACAGCCGCAGAGCATGGTGTTCCCGGGCAGTGACGACACCTCGTTGCTTGATGTGTTTGCAAGCCCCGGTTACACCTCTCCCAAACCGCAGGTCAATACGATTGCAAATTTCGCGGTGTGGGTAAGCACGCTCTCACTATTCTTCCTTCCCGCGATTATCGCCGTGATTCTGGGAATCATTGGACTTGTCGGTTCGACGAGCATGAACGGTGTGGGACGTAGGGCATCGATTGCGGCAATTATCGCCGGAGTTATAGGGATTTCGATCTGGTTCCTGCTTTGGATGGTATTCTTCTGGCGCTCTTCGTGAGGGATTCCACGCTGAAAGCTGGC
>CALIZH010000340.1 GCA_938028585.1 uncultured Actinomyces sp.
AGGTATGCGGAAAGACCACCTGGAAGGGCTGCGGCAAGCACATCGACTCGGTGAAGGAACAGGTTCCCGCCGATCAGTGGTGCGATAAGGACCATTCCGACGAGGAGTACGCGGCCGCCGAGAAGAAGCGCGGTTTCTTCGGCAGCTTCTGCAAGTAGGCGTCGCCCCTCTGGTAGCGTCGCGCGCCGCGACGCTTGGTGATGTGCGCCCATTTCAAGGCCTGTACTGGCGACGTGTCAAAGAGTTGTTTTATTCATGCGAGTCGGCTATCATCGAGTCATGAGGTGGGCGACAAAATCAACGTGGATTCGTATCGCCGTGCTGTTCGGCATCTACCTGCTGGTGCTGGCGGCGTGGTTTAGTGTCTCGCGCGTCTCGGACTCGATGGAGATCGTGAAGAGCCTCGTGTTCCTGATCCTGCTCGCGATCCTGCCGCTCCTCGCGCTGGTCTTCGGAGCCTGGGATGGGGTGCGGGAGGGCTTCAGTCTCCTGTGGTTGCTCGCGCCTTTCATGTGTTTCCTGGTGCCGATGTTCCTGTTCTTCAACGACAGCGCCCTCATCTACGGGGTGGGATATAGCGTGCTCGGCTTCGCTGCCCACTGCGTTGGCTCCCTCGTCCACGCGCGCCGCGCGCGGAAGGATTTACCGCTCGAATAACCTACTCCACTATGCAGGACGCTGGTGCTCGCGTCTGGCTCTATTCGGCGAATGGTAGTGCTGCCCAAAAGTGGCGTGTCAGTCACGATGCTCAGGGCTATGTCATCTTGACGAATGTTGGCTCAGGGAAGGTGCTGGATGTCTACGGCGCCAGCAAAGCCTTCGGGACCAAAGTGACTCAACAGCCTGCAAACGGTACTCACGCGCAGAAATGGATGGTCGTCGAGACCGACAACGGTGATCTAGCCATTGGATCCGCGGTTGCTCCCTTGCTCTTCCTCGACCTAGAGGGCGGGCGAAATACTGATGGAACGCCTCTGCAGACCTACGGATACAACGGTTCAAAGGCTCAGCGTTTCCGCTTCATTAAGCAGTAATCGCTAGAGCTCTACAGAGATGGGGCGCCCGCGCAGAGACGCGGGTGCCCCTTTTCGCTGAGTGGTGACTTTGAACGTGCCCGCCTTTAGGGAAGCCGCCAATCAATCGCTGTCGCCCCCTGCTGCTCAAGCAGGGTGTTTGCGCGGCTAAACGGCCTCGAGCCAAAGAATCCGCGCCTGGCCGATAGGGGAGAGGGGTGGACAGACTCAATCGCGGGAGTATCCCCCAACTGCTCGCGCAAGGACTGCGCATCTCGTCCCCACAAGATTGCAACCAGAGGAAGACGATTCCCCGAGGAATCGCGGCGCTCAACCAGAGCATCGATGGCCCGAGAAGTCACTTCTTCCCATCCCATCTTCCGATGAGAGCCAGCTTGTCCGGGGCGAACCGTCAACACGCGGTTGAGAAGGCACACCCCTTGCCTCGACCAAGGGGTCAGATCCCCGCTGGTTGGCATGGGCACCCCCACATCGGTGGTGAGTTCCTTAAAGATATTGCGCAGAGATGCAGGGAAAGGAACGCCGGGTGCAACAGAAAAACTGAGGCCCATCGCATGCCCGGGAGTGGGGTAGGGGTCCTGGCCGACAATGAGGACTTTCACCTGATCCAAGGGGTAGGTAAAAGCGCGCAAGACATCGCTTCCGGCGGGAAGATACCCATGCCCAGCCTCGACTTCGGCGCGCAGCTGAGCACCCAGCTCATGAATTTTGTCTTCAACCGGGGCCAGTGCACGTGCCCACGAGGGGTCAATCACTCGATCCAAAGATTCCACGGACCTACTGTAGCTGTACACTTCCCCAGCCGCGGCCTCGTCAATCGGTTGAAATGGGGAAATCTCAGCCACGCGGGGAGGGACTATGCGCGGGGATAGTGT
>CALIZH010000341.1 GCA_938028585.1 uncultured Actinomyces sp.
CGTCGGCTCACACACGAGCTTCGGCATGGGCGTCATAGACGCTGTGGCCGCATAATCCAGTCGGAGGCTTTGATGATTAATCTACGAACACGCTGCATCTATGCACTCATCGTTACCACGTTTTTAACTGCCATCGCAATTATTGAATTCGTTACCCAGGACAATCCACTCTGGCGTGATGTTGCCCGTTTCCTAGTATTCCCACTACTTGCCGCACTGCTGGCAGTGTTCCTCATCGGCACCACAATCGCTCCACATATTGGCGATAGGCACATGCAGGTAGCTCATATGACGGGCACACAATACGATGCGGACTCACAAACGAAGTACCAACTCGCCAGAACACTGGAGAGCGATCGAAAATCACCCTTCAAAACTCAGCAGCAAAAAACACAGGAGAAGCAAACACCGAGAGAGACTACTGTCATAAGTGGAAGCTATAAATCCACGAATATCGAGTATGAATTCTCCAATACTGGAACTACGAACCAAACGTCCGCAGACGCAGAACAAGGTGATGAGGAAGAGCAAGCGTCATGAACAAGGAACGGAACATCTACATCGGGATCATCATTTTCCTAATCATGACCCTCGCCACGACATTACTTCTTTTCGCACAGTTCGATAACAATACCTGGCGTGTCGCAACCACATTCATATTTCCTTTCATAAATGCGATCGCCGGAGCCATCATTGTCGCAGTGGTTGGAACAATAATCGCTAACAAGGTGCTTGACAACTACAACGAGCGCCTGTCATACGGCCTTTCCAAACGTGTCATTCAGCTACTCGGATACCCGGTTTTCTCTGATCGAATTGAACATGATTTACACAGATCTGCGCTGATGAAGAACGAGATTATCTCGAATCGATCCACTGTCTCTCGTAGAGCAGACCTTGTCATACTCTCACTCGATCTCAACTGGTACAACGGCCGACGGGAGGAGCTAAAAGGAAAGACTGCAGACAAGCTAAATCACGCTGAGCAGAAACTGACACAGATCATTAACGATCTCGACGACTCTCAGGCACTCATTGTGCTTACCGTCGGAAAGCTTGATGACTCTGCCCAGATCACGAAGGACCTGAAAGAGCGGCGATTTAGCACCATCGTCAATGCTCAGGGTCGTGTCCTCAGCGACATTCATTCACTCCTGACGACACTTCCCCCTCGCAATGGTGAGTAGGGAGGAGCCAACGATGACAAGTTACCTCGTCATGCTGCAGACGAACAGCAATCAGCCCTTTATCTTCTCCTCGCCCCGCCTGCGGGAGCAGATCGGTGCGTCTTTCGAGATCACACTCCTATCCCATTGGGTGGAGGAAAAGGCAAAAGAGCTACTCAGTCTTAAGAAGCTTCCGAGTTCTTTCTGGGTCTCCGACTCATCCGGCAAGGTGATCGTCCGATTCACCGAGACTAAGGGCAATCCAAAGGAATTAGCGAAGCGACTGATTCGAGAGGTCACGCTCCGTGCGCTGACTGACGCCCCGGGCCTCGACGTCACGGGAGTCTTCGTCAAGGCGTCATCCAGCACGGTAGATCCGGAGGACCTGCAAGAGCTTGATCGCGTGTTCTTGGAGTACTCACTGAACCGCCGACCGGCGGCGGCGCGTTTCCCCCAGTTGCCGTTCCTTCAAAGAGCCGAAGAATCGGCTCTCCCTGCCTCAACCCCGCTCACCGATGAGGACGAAGGAAACATCCGGGAGTATGCGAAAGACCTGGGTGTTCCACTCCTAGCGGATGAGGAGGAGCAGATCCCAACACAGACAGGAAAGGACAGGGGACGTTCCCTGTCGCTCCCTTCTCGCGTCAAGCGCGCATGGTCGCGTTCGGCACGTCGCCTCCAGCTTGAAGATGTCGTTAAACGCCAGCACACTTCGGAAGATCCCGAGGCTAGAATTGCGAACCTGTACGAGGATCCGTTTCAGCTGGAGAAGGCATTCCAGGACACTTCCGACAAGAGCGACGCCGCCGACGCTGTTCCGGAACTGTCATCCGTCGGCGTGATTCACATTGACGGTAACGGAGTGGGCGCGATCATGCGTGACCTCGGCGAGGCATTCAAAGGGGTCTGTTGTCACCTCGATTCCCTCGAAGAACCTGCGTATAACCGCGAAGATAACCCCTGCAACATTGATGAAGGTCGGTTCCAGTGGTTCGTCATGGAAGTGAACTACCGCCTCGACGGGGTCGTCAAGCAAGCGGTAGCCAAGGCCTGGGAAAAGGTCACAGATATCGCGAAGAAAGACAGACTTCCGGGACCTCCCGTGGTTCCCGTGCTGGTCGGCGGCGACGATGTCACGGTCTATACGGATGGGCGCTACGCGATTCCCTTCGCGGAGGCCTGCATCCACTATTACGAGGAACTCACGAAGGACGATGATCTTTTGTCAGTTCTCGCCATCGTTGCTGGAGGAAAGAAGCCCGACGCACCGGAGCGGGATCACTTCGAAATCGGCGACTACATCATTCAAACTCCCGGCCCCCTCACGGCCTCGGCAGGCGTGGCCATCGTGGGCCGCAACTTCCCCTTCCATATCGCCTACGACCTGGCGGAAGAGCTGGTGAAGCGCGGAAAGAAGCTCGGCAAGAAGAAGCGGGAAGTCCCCTGCTCGACGATCAACTTCCACGTTCTGCGCGACGCGACGGTCCTCGACCCGGAGGACACGCTGAACGAGTACAAGGGTCGCGTGCAGCGTCCCTTCCTGATCGGTCACTACGCGCCGCAGCGCATCGGGGACGCAACCACGACCTCGTCCGAGGAATCGCCTACTGCTGAGCCGCAGCCGTTGTCCTCCTGGGTACGCATCCTTCAGGCGGTCGCAGCCTTCGATGGTAAGAAACCGGACGATCCCACGCAGACCACCGGCGATCCTTTCCCGCGTGCCCGCGCGAACCGCATCGTGAAGCTCCTCGCCGACTATGTCAAGGATCCCAAGAACGATAAGGCGGCACAAGCCGCGTGCCATGGGTACGTCCTAAAGGAAGACGAGAAGGTGTCCGCGACGCAGGAACAGATCGACAAGGACACAGAAAAATCGGACGACGAGAAGAGGACACCGGAGCGCTGCAACCACCCCATCTGCGGGATCCGCCTCGAGTGGGCGAACGCGCAGGAGAACGCGCGGGGCACCAAGGCGCTCGTGAAGGCGTTGGGGCCGCTGCCCTCGAAGACGCGCCTCAACGATTCCGACGAGTACACGGAGGATTGCATCGAGCAGGTGCGATGGCTCCTGGACCTCATCGACCTGTCCGGGAACTTGCCCGACGGCTACCTCGCTT
>CALIZH010000342.1 GCA_938028585.1 uncultured Actinomyces sp.
GCAGTAGAAGTGCAGGCGTGCATCGTCGGTGCGGTGGTAGTGCAAGGTCGGTGGCCACGGGGTCTTGTCGGCTACCCATGACGGGTGAAGTTGTTCGAGCCTTTCAGGGAATCTTGGTACGTCGAAATGCAGTGCCATGGCACGCTTCGCTCCCAGCTGCGTTGTCAACAAGTAGGCCGTGACGGTGTCGCTATCTGTGTACACGGAAGCAGCGGTGTCCGGTTGTCTCTCCGACCATGCAAAGAAGGTGTTCCCGTCCTCGTCCCAGACGGAGAAATAGAGGGTGCCGTCATTCGTGAAAGACCAACCCTGGTTGAATTCACTTGTTCTGGTCACAGAGTCGCGCAAAAGGCGTTCGATGAGCTCAGTGTGCCGTTCCAGCATGGTGGTGGTCCTTCCGATGCGATCAGAGGATGCTTAGGTGGTTGCTATTGTTCTGGATTTTTGCGCCAGTGGTTGTGGATGTGGGTGAGCGGTCGAAGAGTGCGGCGTATTCGGCGTCGGACGGTTCGAGGACGAGGGAGAGCAGGTCGTCGCTTGGCGTGTCCATCAGGTATGACAGTGAGAGCAGCGCAGCTGGCGAGAAGGTTGTGAATGTTTTGGGAATGGGGGAGGCTTTGCTTGTCAGCAGATACGCGATCGGTTCGAGGAATTCGATGGAAAAACCGGGGTGAACATCGGTCACTGCTGGGACGTTGAGGGGTGGGAGCTGGTGAGCTGCACGAATGTCGGCAGCGAAGTGCATGATCGCGAACTTCTTGAAAATCTCGAAGGACGCGGATCCGAAGTCTTCCCCGCTGAATGAGTATCTTTCGACGTGACCGTAGGCATAGTATTCCTCGACCATGGTGAATGCGTCGTAGATAAGGTCTTTACGCGGTTCGACCAGGATCACATCATCGTCAATCCGGGTCGTGTGCGCGGAGAGTTCACACAGGTGAGTGATGTATGCGGCGAGTTCTTCGTTCATGCGAGGGTTGCTCCTCTTCAGAGTGCGCTATCGACTGTCTTGATTCTACGGCCGTAGCGAATCCAGGGAGGGGGCCGAGGCCTCGTCACCTTGAGGGGAGACGCGCGAGGGATCGCCGGACGGACTTCGCATAGCAGATTCCGTCCATCGAATTTCGTTCAGCCAAGATGCCGATCTGAAGCCGTTCAGCGTCGCCCGGCAGGACGTCTGTCAGTGAGTCGTGAGCGCGCTTGACCTCGATGCGTCCTCAGTGATCTGGATGCTTTCTGAGGGGCGCGTGCCCCTCTCGTGTCACTGAGTGATCGGTATCGGGGTGGTGCATCATTGAGAGGCTTCGCGTGCTGAAGCAGCGACTGCAATTGCGCGCGCGTATGTAAAATATGCGCATTT
>CALIZH010000343.1 GCA_938028585.1 uncultured Actinomyces sp.
TGGTGGGGTTCAGGCCCGAACCGATGAAGGTCAGCGAGGCCTCGAGGATGATCGCATCTGCAACCAAGACCGTGGCGAAAACCAGAACCGGAGCAGCAGTGTTGCGCATGACGTGCTTGATGAGGATCCACGGTGCACGAGCACCGGAGACGATCACTGCACGCACGTAGTCTTCACCGTATGCGGCAATCACGTTTGCGCGAACAATACGTGCCAGCTGTGGGATGTAGACGAAGGCGATCGAGAAGACAATCACCATCACGAGCCCAAACTTATTTCCCGATTGGGAAAGTGCACGGCCGAAGACCAGAACCGTAACAGCCGCCATTGCGATACCGGGGACAGCCATAACGATGTCCAAGATACGCATGATGGTTTCGGAGATGGCCCGACGGGTGACGGCTGCGATCGAACCGATGATTGCACCGAAGAAGAGGGCAATGATGGTCGAGGCGATACCGATGAACAGTGAGTACTGTCCGCCGTAGAGCACGCGAGTGAAGATATCGCGCCCTTGGTGGTCAGTTCCGAAGAGGTGGGCGGCAGAAGGAGCCTGCCAGGCTTCATTCAGTGCATCGGGATTATAGGGTGCAATGAAGGGCGCCAAGATGGATCCCAGAGCGATCAGAGCAAGGACCACCATTGAGATCTTGGCTCCGATAGACATCGCTCCGATACGCGAAAAACGCACGCCTTTGCGGGTAACTTTTTCGAGTTTTGCTTTCTGGTTCATGACTCACACCGACCTGATACGCGGATTGATGAGCAGGTAGAGCATGTCAACAAGGATGTTGACGATGATGAAGGCGATTGCGACAACCAATGCGCCGCCCTGCACCAGGGTGACAGCGTTGTCTTGGATGCCCTTCAGGAGCACGAGCTTGCCCATACCATCAATGGCGAAGATGATTTCAATAACGACCGCACCGCCCATGAGGTAGCCAATGCGAAGACCAAGGACGGTCACGGGGGTGATCAGCGCATTACGCAGAACGTTACGCGCGACGACAACGGTCTTTGGAATACCCGCACCGATTGCAGTTCGGACGTAGTCACGGTCCAATTCTTCAACCATCGAGGTACGAACGACACGTGTCATCTGACCGATGACGGGAACCGCCAATGCGATAGCCGGAAGAATCATCCGGAGGAACCAACCCGATGGGTCATCGCTGAAAGCAGGAACTTCACCCGACACGGGGATGGAAGTACCGACGAATTGCAGGACCAGCAACGCTGCCAGCCAGAAGGAGGGAGTACCAATCGAGACGACCGAGATCACGCGGATCAGCTGATCGGGCCAACGATCACGGTAAAGCGCGGCGATGACTCCGAGGGGGAAGGAAATAAGAACGGCAATGATCAGACCGAGGAATGTCAGCTGCAAGGTGAGAGGAAGTGCCTTGGCAATCTCGTCGCTGACGCGATAGCCGGTACCGACACCGTATGTTCCAAGGTCACCGTGGAGCATCCCCCACAGGTAGAGGCCGTATTGGACGAAGAAGGGCTCATTGAGGTGGTGCTGAATGCGGTATTCCTCAAGAGCATCAGGGGCTGCGGTCTCACCGAGCGCCGAGTAGGCGGGATCAATGGGAGACAGCCACATAATTGAGAAGACCAGGAAGGATACGCCGACCACCATGATCGGCAACCACACTAGTCGTCGCGCGAGAAGACGCAGAAGGTTATTCACTGCTAGACCTCCATGTCAAGCGGAATTGGGCAAAGAAAGGGAGGGGTGGGGTCCCACTGTGGCTAGAGCCTCAGGGCGAGCATCCCACCCCTCCTTTCTGTGAAGCCTCGAAGGGCTTACTTTGCGCTTACTCCAAGCAGCTGCAGGCTGGTGGCGGAAATTGGCTTGAAGCCATCGACCTTCTTGGGGTTAGATGCGGTAATCATGTTGCGGAAGGCAAGCGGGTAGATCACGCTCTGCTCGGCGAGCAGATCCTGAGCTTCTCCCCACTTTTCCTTAGCCGCAGAACCTTCAAGCTGGACAGCCTCATCCATGATGGTCTGCAGCTTCTTGAAGGACTCGGGATCCGAGACCTGCCAGCCGTCACGCTTCTTGGTCCAGACGTTGTCGCCGTTCCACCAAGAAATGATGATGCCGGGGTCAACACCGAAGACCGAGGGGTCACCGGGGGCGATGACGATGTCGTAGTCGGGCTTGTCAACATCGGTGACGGTCGAGTACAGAGCCGAAGAAGCCATCTGCTGGTGGTTGACCTTCAGGCCCAGTGCTTCAAGATCAGACTTGATCTGAGGAACCAGTGCCAGGACCCACGGGTGGTCCGTGGTGACCAGGTTGATTTCCTTACCGGAAACTCCGGCTTCGTCAAGTGCCTTCTTTGCTGCATCCTTGTTGTAGGACAGGTCGGTTGCAGGCTTCTTGTAGGCCGGGTTTGCTTCGGGCAGGAAGGACTTGGCTTCCACAGCCTGACCACGGAGAGCGGAAGAAACGAGCTTCTGCTTGTCGATGGCCTTGAGGAATGCGCGACGCACCTCGGGCTTATCGAAGGGGGCCTTCTGAGTGTTGAACATCATGAAGGGGTTGCCGTAACCGGGCTTGGAATCAACGGTCCAGTTCGCAGCCTTGAGCTTGTCTGCTGCATCTGCAGGAACTGCTTCCATGATGTCGATGCTGCCACCGAGAGCAGCAGAAAGACGAGGCGAATCATCCTTGAGGACGCTCCACTTGAGGGTGGCTGCCTTTGCGGGGATCTTGCCGTTGTAGTGTTCGTTGGGAACAGCGGTGACCTCAGTGGCCGAGATGTTATCGAACTTGTAGGGACCAGAGCCGATCGGCTTGGACTTCAATTCGTCTGCGCTCATGCTTGAAGGAACCACGCGAACGTTAACGAAACGTTCCTTCAGTGCAGCGAAGGGGTGCTTCAGGTTGATGGTGACGGTCTTGTCATCCTTCGCTTCGACAGAATCGACGAAGGTGAAGAACTGACGGTAGATCGACTTTTCATCGGTGGTGCGCGCGTAGGAGCTCACGACGTCTGCAGCCTTGACATCCGTGCCGTCGGAGAACTTTGCTCCGTCACGCAGGGTGACTTCGTACTTGGTGTCGGAAACCTTGACGGGATCTCCGGCAGCAAGTGCGGGGGTGACTGAGTAGTCGGACATATCGAAGCGGTACAGGCCTTCAAGGACCTGCCAGTCCGCACCGATACCCAGTGCCGAGGTGGTGATCGGGCCGTAGTCAGTGGTCTCGTAGGCGGAACCAACGGTGATGGTGCCCTTGGGTGCGCCTGAGTCTGAGCTACTGCTGCTGGTTGATGGTGAAGTGGAAGATCCGCCGCCGCATGCGGTCAGGACCATGGTTGCCGCTGCTGCCATTGCAGCACCGGTTGCGAAGTGCTTGCGCATACGCATATTCTCGCTCCTCATCTTCGAGAAATGGGATGTGCGGGCCGTTTATCACGTCCGCTGATGCAAGCATATGTTGTCTGACAAATTCCCGCAAGATATTTAGATAACAATTTCATACACCCCTTGAGATCTGCCCCACAGAGCACAGAAACTCTAGGACACGAGCTCAGTCATAGAAAGCACTGCGTCCCACAGACCACGATCCCGTTCAAACACAACAACAATCTCGTCACCACGAACGCAGACGTCGCTATACCCAAACTCTCCCCCACCCAAGGCAGCAAGGGCCTCGGCGCGCACGCTCCCTTCCCAAGGAGGAGTCAAACGCAAAACGCTACCCGCACGACGCGAACTGAGCGAATGCGGGTGAATAAAGAAGTCCGCAAGCTGTTTCGCATTGCATCCCGGGTCCTCACAATCCCACAACTGCCCGCCGTTCCAGCTGTACCCATCGCCCCATGCAAGATAACGAGCTCCCGAGCCTCGACCTTCAAATCCTTGCAAACGACAATTGGCAACAAGCCGTCCATCCCAAAGCGCCAGCGTTGTCTCATCAAGAAGAACTCCTTGAGGACCAACTAGGGGATCAGAAAGCCACTGAATCTCGCCGCCACGTACGGCAACAACCTGCACATGAGTGCGATTACCCACTCGCACAACGTAGGGAAGAAGAACTGCTCCCTGCCACGTCACAGTCGAACCAGAAGTCGCAAAGAGCGCATCAGCTCCCGTGCGAGAGTACAGTTCGTCCGCCAGATCACGCACCTGCAGATCCTCCGGACCACTCCCCCACGCAAGGATCGCTTGAAGGTGCTCAGCATCAGCACGCGAATCCATATATCCCACTTGCCCCTGCGTCGAGGCGCACGCCAGGTGAAGAAGACCGTCACCATCGATCCCCACACACGCGTCAGAGGTAATCGCAGGAAGGGCAAGAGGAAGATCGCGCGGGGTACTCCACCTTGGCGCATTTTCATCTTCGGCTGGAAGAAAGCGCTCCACCCAACGAATTCGATTCGGGTTGGGAAGGTCCGAGGCCATCGTCAGCCCATTAAAATCCGAGCCCTTTCCCGAGGCCGGGGCTGGCCGCTCGTCATAAAAGAGAAGCATGCGTCCGCTGGGAAGCACCGTGAGGGCGGGAATACGGGCCTCGCCCCTATCCAGTGGGGCAACAATCTGACGACAATCCACGCGGGCACTCATGGAGGCCACACTAGCGGAAAATGGAAACAGACAACAAAAATCCCCGAGGAGCTTGCGTTCCTCGGGGTTTAGCGCGACGCCGTCAGCGGGTCTCGCGGTGAAGCGTAGACTTGCGGCAACGCGGGCAGTACTTCTGCAGTTCAAGACGATCCGGCGTGTTACGACGGTTCTTCTTGGTGATGTAGTTGCGCTCCTTGC
>CALIZH010000344.1 GCA_938028585.1 uncultured Actinomyces sp.
TGTCTCTAACTTTTCGTCGAAAAAGCAGTGCATTTCTGTATCACAAGTTGCAGAAAGTGACGTATTGCACCAAATTGCCTTGCTCGTATATATTGTGAGTCATAGGTCACTTGTTTCTGAAAGGGGATTAGGCGTGGAAACGGCAGCGCTTCTTCTCCAGTCTCTAGGGGGAGCATCAAATATCCAAGATATTGAACCGTGCATGCTGCGTATTCGGATTGAAGTGAAGTCGCCTGAAAAGGTTGATGACATGGCTCTTCGTCTTCCTGAAGTTCTCGCAGTTGTGCGTTCGGGGCACGTGATCCAAATTGTTCTCGGAGCAGGGGCTGGAAAGATCGCCTTGCAGATGCTTCACCTGTGTCTACCGCAGGATGTGTCTGCTGGCACACAAAGATCGGTCTCACCTGCTCTTCTCTAACCCATAAAATAGAAGAGCATTGCTGTATTTCAGAGGGGACCTTATGGCAAGTCAGACGGTAACAGAGCACCTGCGTGAACTCGCTGAGACCGTGGGGGTCTCTACCGGTTTCTGGGATTGGTATGGAAACTGGAAGCACGTTGAAGATGCCTCCCTTGTTGCGGTGTTGAATTCGCTGGGTTTCTCGCTCTCTTCAGAACCTTCGCAGAGCGAAATTGATGATGCTTTTCGCCATAATGAAGATCTTGTTTGGTTGGCACCCCTTCCTCCCACTACGGTGTGTCGCCAGGGAAACGAGGCGGAGATCCCTGTTCACGTTCCTCACGGGATGGGCGTCTGGTGCCACGTTGAGACCGAAGATGGGCAGCATCATGAGCTTGAGCAGCTTGACCGTTGGATTTCGCCGCGGATGGTCGATGGAAATCTGATTGGGCGTGCCACCTTTAAAATTCCGAATTGGTTGCCTCTTGGATGGCATCGGATTGTTGCACGCCATGAAGATGGAAGCGAATGCTCGTCAACCTTGGTTGTTGTCCCTCAGCGACTTTCTAGCCGCCTTGATGATGGTCGCAAGCGCTGGGGAGTTGCGGCTCAACTGTATTCGACCCGCTCAAGCGGTTCGTGGGGAATGGGGGATACGCAGGACCTGGCGGATCTAGCTGCGATTGTTGCGCGTAATGGCGCAAACTTCTTGCAGATCAATCCTCTGCACGCCCCGCAGCCTGGTTTCCCGCAGGAGAATTCGCCTTACCTTCCCGTGTCGCGTCGCTGGGCCAGCCCCCTCTACATTCGTCCTGAAGCCATCGATGAGTATGTGCACATGGACAGTAGGGAGCGAGGGGTAATTACACGCTACGCGCATGCGTCCCGTAGTCATGAGGATATTGTCGACCGTGACCTCTCATGGAAATCAAAGCTCAAAGCGCTGCGTAAGATTTTTGAACTCCCTCGATCGATTAGTCGTCAGGCGCAGTTTGAGCGCTTTTGTGCTCAAGGCGGGGAGTCTTTAGAGAATTTTGCTCTGTGGTCCGCTTTGGTCTTTGAAAATGGCGATATTGACCTTCCCGAGCGCTATGCCTCCATTGATGCTCCGGGTGTCAAGCAGGCACGTGAGCGTCTCTCCTCTGACATCGAGTTTTGGCAGTGGTGCCAGTGGATCGTTTTCGACCAGTTGATCCGCGCTCAAGAAGGTGCTCGCCGTTTGGGAATGGATATGGGGATCATGTCTGACCTAGCGGTGGGAGTGCATTCGAAGGGCTCGGAAATTTGGTCGATGCCGGATGCCTTCGCTCCGGGTATGAGCGTTGGTGCTCCTCCGGATATGTACTCTCAGCAGGGGCAAAATTGGGCGCAGCCTCCGTGGTCACCTCGCTCCCTTGCACAAATGGGGTATGCGCCACTTCGGGATATGTTGCGCTCTGTGCTTTCGTACGCGGGTGCAGTGCGTATTGACCATATCCTTGGTCTCTTCCGCTTGTGGTGGATCCCTGAAGGGATGGGTGCGCAGGCTGGAGCCTACGTGTCCTATGATCACGAGGCCATGGTGGGCATTGTGCTGCTCGAGGCCCAGCGGGCCGGTGCGGTTGTCATTGGCGAAGATTTGGGAACCGTTGAGCCCTGGGTTCGCGGTTATCTCAATGATCGTGGAATCTTGGGTACTTCCGTCCTGTGGTTTGAGAAGGATGGCAGTGGATGGCCACTATGGCCGGATCACTATCGCCGCTCTTGCCTTGCGGCAGTAACAACGCATGATTTGCCTCCGACATTGGGCTATCTAGAAGGTGCTCACACCGAACTGCGCAATGAGTTGGGACTCTTGGTCGAAGACTTTGACCAGGTTCGCGATGCGGATCGCATCGAGCGTGAACGAATGGTCTCGCGATTGAGAGAAGGCGGCTTCATTCACGAAGATGACCCCAGTGAGGAAGAACTTGTTCTTGCGATGCACGCCTACCTTGCTGCATCTCCTGCACTTCTTTTGGCTGTCTCTTTGGTGGACGTTGTTGGTGAGAAATTGCCGCAGAACCTACCGGGTACCAACGCCGAGTATCCGAATTGGTGCGTTCCACTTCATGCCTTTAATGGCAAAGAGGTCTTGATTGATGACATGGTGCATTGTGACCGTGTCAAGCGATTCTTGACCAGTGTGGACCGCTACATTCGCTAGGGAATTTAGCTACTTTATGGTGCCCTGCGTACATCTGCGCAGGGCACCAAAGTATCTAGGCGTGAACCGGGCATAGTTAATAGTTCGCAAACTATTTGTGGCGGTTGCATAGCAATCACAACAACGTCAAGGTCGTGTCCCGCTTGGCGCGCTGGACGAAGATCCCATGTGATGAGCGGGTCGCCGGCAGTAATCTGCTGTCCTAATTGATGGAGTGCTGAAAAGCCTTTGCCTTTGAGTAGTACAGTGTCAATTCCTGCATGAATCAAAATGCTGAGACCATCAGGCGTTGTCAGAGCGCATGCATGAGGAAGTTGGTGACTGAGTGTCCCATCTATGGGCGCGAGTATGTTGAGAGTGTCCACCTCGTCGGGGACAATCGTGAAACCCGGCCCCATAATTTCTTGGGCGAAAACCGGATCTGTGAGATCAGCTAGGTTTCGAAGGGTTCCAGGGATGGGGGAGAGGAGCTGAAGATTCACTTCAGTGTGTTAATTTCCTCTGCAATTTCCTCTGCCTGCGGACCCATGACGATCTGTGCGTGCGAGCCAACGACCACGACGCCGAACGCGCCGGCCTTGCGCAACGCGGCCTCGTCGATCTTCGAATCATCTTTAAAATCAACGCGGATTCGGGTGATGCAATGCTGAAGGTCGGTCAGGTTATCCCAGCCACCCAGTGCATTCAGGATTTCTTGTGCTTGGCTCATAATTGCCTCCCCGTTGCGAATTAGCCCTTTCGTCAAGGATAGCCCGAAAAGCACCATGTTTTCATGGTATTTCGCTAGGAAAGAGTGCTTCATGCACTATCATTCAACAGGTGGAACCAAGTTTTGTGCTCACCGTTGTCATTCCTTCGTATAACGCCCAGGATTACCTTGATCGCGCTGTCTCTTCAGTGCGTGGATTTGATCAGGTTGAGGTGCTCATCGTTAATGATGGATCAACCGACGCCACGGCTGCGATTGCTGATGGATTGGTCCAATCGGATCCAGATCATATCCGTGTCATTCATCAGGAGAATGCTGGCCACGGTGGTGCTGTTAACGCAGGTATTGCAGGTGCTCGTGGGCGCTACCTCAAAATCCTCGATGCAGATGACTGGTTGGATCGCTTGGCACTTAAGCGCGTCCTTGAGCGTTTGGAGCTTCGCGAAGCGCAGGGTGAACCATTAGATCTTTTGGTTGCCAATTATGTGTATGAGAAGCAGGGGAAGGCTCATAAAGCAGTCATCCGCTACGGAAATGTGATGCCTAGGGATCGCGTGATCTCATGGGATCAGATTCGTCGTTGTCGGTACGACCAGTATCTGATGATGCATGCCTTAATCTTGCGGACAGATTTGGTTCGTCGCTCCGGCTTGGTCCTCCCTGAGCACACCTTCTATGTTGATTTCATTTACTCTTTTGTTCCGGTCATTGATGTCCGTACTTTTGAGTATCTCGATGTTGATCTTTACCGCTATTTCATTGGGCGTGATGATCAATCGGTCAATGAGCAGGTCATGATCTCGCGGGTTGATCAATTACTGCGGGTGAATGCGGCAATGGTCGATGCTATTCCAGCTCCTGATGAGGTTCCGCCTCATCTGTACCGCTATCTTGTCCACTATCTGCGTATCAACTGTGTAATCTGCACGGTGATGCTTTTGCGCTCGGGAACTGAGGAGAATCTCGCTCGTAAGGATGAGCTCTGGGCGCAGCTTCAAATGAAGAAGCCGGAGGCCTATGACGCAGTACGTAAGGATCTGCTTGGGCGCCTAATTGCGATGCGCTCAAAGCCGGGACGTGCGGTGATTATGGCTGGTTATCGCATTTCTCAGTGGGTGTTGGGATTTAACTAGAGCCAGGCGGTCCATTTGACTTGAGGTGCAACCACCCTCTTTAATGGGAATGAGAACGATTATCATTCTAGAGAGATGGTCATGTCATCATTATGCCGCAGGACAACACGTGCCCTGTTTTCGCTGTTGATCACTATTGCAGTGATGAGCGCGTGTTTTCTTCTTCCAGCCCCGACTCAAGCGGAGGCTCTTTCCTCCTCCCAAGACGAGCACCAATTAAGCGATAGCCTTCAAGTTTCGACGTGCCTTGGGGATAACAACGAGACGCCGAAGTCTCTGTGTACTACTGGAGAAAAGGGAGAAGAGCTTCCTCTTCAAGATGGCGCGCTTCTGCTTCGAACAACCCCGGTCGCTCGGGACCTTGATCGTGATATCGACGCGGGTTATGATCTCGCGCTTAATTTCAACCCTTCTGTGTTTACGCTGGATTCACGTTATTCCGTTGAACTTAGCGCACGAGCAGATTCCGCAGATGTGGAAAAAATTGCTCCGCACTCACTTGGCTTTGAATCCCTCGATCGCCTCGACCGCGGAAGCGCATTTGAAGAAGAAATCGACAGTACCGAGGAACTTTTTCGGGGATTTGTTCTCGAGGCCAGGGGAGAGGACTTCGCAGCTGGCCCCCTGCATGCACGTTTTACTGAGCTAGGTATTCGCTCGCTGCGTCTTCGCATTCAGGAAGTAATCCCGGGGCAGGAGCCTCGTCTTATCGCCGAGGCCGAGTTTAGCGCGAGTATTGAAGCTCCCCAGGCCCGGGCGGAAAAGTCCACGCAGAGCGCTGATCTCTCAAGCCCGAAGAGCGCTCAAGAGCAAGAATCCGCACAGAGCGGGGTAACCCCGCTCCCAGAGGCCAGGCAGGCTCGCGAAGCCTCAGTGGCCTCGTCAATTAGTGCGCACACCCAAGCGGCTCCTCGCGCGAACTTGAGCGAGCGTCGTCTTGTTCTTGACCACGGGCATATTGACCTCTTCTACATGACAC
>CALIZH010000345.1 GCA_938028585.1 uncultured Actinomyces sp.
AGGACAACACCCAGGTAGCGCAGACGACCAACGCAGGTCTCCGAGCAGATCGTCGGCTCACCAACTTCAATACGCGGGTAGCACAGCGTGCACTTCTCGGCCTTACCGGTTGAGTGGTTGAAGTAGACCTTCTTGTAGGGGCATCCGGAGACGCACATACGCCAACCGCGGCAGGCATCCTGGTCAACCAGAACAATGCCATCTTCTTCACGCTTGTACATCGCGCCAGAGGGGCAGGCCGACACACAGGTGGGGTTCAAGCAGTGGTTGCAGATACGCGGCAGGTAGAACATGAAGGCTTCTTCAATGCTCGTCTGAACCAGAGACTGCATCTTGGACAGCGTCGGGTCCTCGTGCATGGTCTCAAGCGAACCACCCAAGTTATCGTCCCAGTTCGGGCCCCACTCGATGGTATCGATGGTCTTACCGGTCATCTGCGAGCGCGCACGGGCCGTCGGCATTGCCTTCGCACCTGCGGGGGTCTGGAGCAGACGATCGTAGTCGTATGTCCAGGGCTCGTAGTAGTCGTCAATCTCAGGCATATCGGGGTTTGCGAAGATCGTCGCGAGCTTCTTCAAACGCCCACCGCTGCGAGGAACGAGCTTGCCTGACTTGGTCAGGCGCCATCCGCCCTTCCAACGTTCCTGATCTTCCCAAGTGCGGGGATAGCCAACACCCGGGCGGGTCTCAACGTTGTTGAACCACATGTACTCGGTACCTTCGCGGTTCGTCCACGCTTGCTTACACGTCACCGAACAGGTGTGGCAGCCAATGCACTTGTCAAGGTTCATCACCATGACAACTTGACTCATGACCTTCATCGTTTCATTCCCTCTCTTCACGTCTGGGGGGCGACCCCTCAGAACTCCACATCCTGGCTACGGCGACGGATCAAAGTGACCTCATCGCGCTGGTTACCCGTCGGACCGACGTAGTTATAGGCGTAGGTGAACTGGCCATAACCACCGATCAGGTGCGAGGGCTTCAAGAAGATGCGCGTCAGGGAGTTGTGCGAACCACCACGACGCCCGGTCGATTCATTCAAAGGAGTGTTCGCAACGCGCTCTTGAGCGTGGTGCATGTACACGGTTCCTTCCGGAATACGGTGCGACACAACCGCGCGAGCCGAAACCACACCATTACGGTTGTGGGCTTCAATCCATTCGTTGTCGCGCACGCCAATCTTCTCAGCATCCTGCGGGCTCATCCACACGGTCTGGCCGCCTCGGCCCAGGGTGAGCATGTACAGGTTGTCGAAGTACTGCGAGTGAATTGCCCACTTGTTGTGGGGGGTCAGGTAACGGACGGCGACCTCGGCTTGGCCTCGGCCATCACGACTCATGGTGCCGGGAGCAGCCTCACCCAAGAGGTGGTGCAGGTCCAGCGGGGGACGGAAGGTCGGGAGAGACTCGCCCATCGCCTGCATCCAGTCGTGATCCAGGTAGTAGTGCATACGACCCGTCAGAGTGTGCCACGGCTTGTGGTACTCGATGTTTTGGCTAAACGCCGTGTAACGACGACCACCGTGTTCCGAACCGGACCACTCGGGGCTGGTCACAACCGAAACCGGAGCTGCCTGAACATCTTTGAAGGTGACGTGCTTTTCTTCGTCGCCTTCAGCCATTTCAGCCATGTTTCCGGTACCGACGCGCTCTTGCAGGGTCTTGAAACCACGGGTGGCCAAGGAGCCATTGGTGGTACCCGAGAAGCGGAGGATGAACTCGCATGCTCGCTTGTCGGTGTCCATTCGCGGACGCGGTCCCATAAAGGTATCCAGCGTTCCTTCCATCGCGATGAACTCGTCGATTTCCTTCTGAGCGTTGAAAGCGACGCCCTTCGTTGCCATTCCAGCCTTCTCAATGAGCGGGCCGACGGTGTTGTACTTGTCGGAAATCGTGCGGTAATCGCGAAGAACAGGGATGAGCTTGGGCATGTTCACACCGGGGACCCAGCCGATTTCTTCGCGAGGCGCGACGCGACCGTGAGGGGTCAGCAGTTCGTCAGGCGTATCGTGAGTGAGCGGAGCTGCAATGACGTCCTGCATGGGCTCAGGCAGGTGAACCTCGGCCATCTTCGACACGTAGGCAGACAGGTCCTGGAAGAGTTCATAGTCGGTACGCGCATCCCACGGCGGGTTGATCGCAGCATTGAAGGTGTGCACGTAGGGGTGCATATCCGTGCTGGAGAGGTCGTACTTCTCGTACCAGGTGGCCGCGGGAAGAATGACATCCGAGTGCAGGGTGGTCGTGGTGTTGCGGAAGTCCGCGGTGACCATGAGGTCGAGCTTGCCATCGGCAGGGGCGTCACGCCACACCATCGACTTGGGACGATCTCCAGCTTCCAGTTCGGCAGCCTGAACATCATCATCTGCGCCCAGCATGTGGCGCATGAAGAACTCAGCACCCTTAGCGGAGGAACCCAGCAGGTTCGTACGCCAGTTGAAGAGGATACGCGGGAAGTTGACCGGGTTATCGGGATCTTCGCACGCGAACTTCAAGGAGCCTTCGGTGAGCTGGCCCGAGATGTACTCGCCAACACTCACGCCCGCTTCTTCGGCTGCACGTCCCAGTTCCAGGGAGGAGCGGTCGAAAGAGGGGAAGGTGGGCATCCAGCCGCGCTGGGAAGCCTCGACCAAGGTGTCGGCAACCGACTGGTCACCGAAGGACTGACCGCCCAGAGGCGAGGCCAGGCGCTGAGCACCCAGACCGTCGTAACGCCACTGGTCGGTGGTGAGGTACCAGAAACCGGTCGCGATCATCTGGCGTGCGGGACGCTGCCAGTCAAGGGCGAAGGAGAACTGAGTCCAGCCGGTCAGAGGACGAACCTTTTCCTGGCCGACGTAGTGTGCCCATCCGCCACCGTTAACGCCCTGAGTTCCACAGAAGGTGGTCAGAGCCAGCATCGTGCGGTAGATCTGGTCAGCGTGGTAGAAGTGGTTGACGCCCGCGCCGAAGATGATCTGCGAGCGGCCGTTTGAATCGATCGCATTCTGTGCGAATTCGCGACCAATACGGATTGCCGCGTTAGCGGAAACGCCGGTGAGCTCTTCCTGCCATGCGGGAGTTCCGGGGGTCGAGGCATCGGTGTAGTCGGTCGGCCACACACCGGGAAGGCCCGAGCGAGGAACGCCGTACTGAGCAAGCATGAGGTCGTACACGGTGGTGACAAGCTTGCCACCGACGCGACGAACCGGAACGCCTCGGGTCACGACGCCAGCGCCAACTGCCGCGGTCGGAGCCTGGTCAGCGACCAGGTCGAAGCGCGGAAGGTTGACCTCAACGGCCTCGCAACCTTCGTCGTAGAGGGACAGACGTGCGTCGACACCCTCCATGGTGAGGTTCCACTTGCCCTTGCCTTCATCGGTGTAGCGATCAGCCAAGGTACCGCGCGGGTCACGCACAGCGCCAGACTTATCCATGACAAGGAAGCGGAATTCGGGGTTCGGACGGTTACGGGTTTCCTCATCCACGGCCTCGGGAACGTCGGCGACGGAGAGGAACTTGCCGGGAACCAGGCCCTCGGGGGTCTCGTCCAATTCCAGAAGGAAGGGCGAGTCCGTGTAGCGGAGCATGTAGTCCTGGAAGCGCTCGGTCGGGTGCTCGACGTGGAATTCCTTGAGGATCACGTGGCCCATGGCCATTGCAAGAGCGCCGTCGGTACCGGGGTTCACGCGAAGCCACTCATCGGCAAACTTCGTGTTGTCCGAGTAGTCGGGGGCAACCGAAACGACCTTCTGGCCGTGGTAGCGGGCCTCGGTCATGAAGTGAGCGTCGGGGGTAC
>CALIZH010000346.1 GCA_938028585.1 uncultured Actinomyces sp.
CCCTTGACGCGGGAGTCTACTGCTTGATGCTCGTGTCATCCTTCCATGGGTTTGCCGCAACAAAACGCCTACTGGCCGAACAGACAATCCGATCAGCAACAGTGAAAAGACTCCGGAAGATGCACGCCGTTCCCATCGCGGACTTGGTCGCAGCCATCTGGCTCTATGTGCTCCTGCGTCGACTCGACAGCACCGCTCCAACCAGCGCTCAGAACACCTAACCCGCCATCTTTACCACTCTCACCCCGTCCGCCAGAGTTCCATACGCGGTAACGCAGTTCCCAAAGAACATGTCATCGTCGGTGGATTCGCGCCACTCGCAGGCGAATTCGGTCAGCTCGCGCGCAAGAACCACGAGGCCATGGCTAGCTCCCACCGCTTCAGCGTGACCATGTGGACGATCTGGCTAATCCCCTACCTCTGCAGCATGCTCATGGGAATCCCCACCATAGACATGTCCGCGAACGCGGCCTTCGGCGCGACACTCGGCGCGGCAGGAGCAATCAGCCTGGCCCTCTGCCTGCGCGGGGATACGCGGCGGGCAGCACATCGGCGTCATTGAGGTTTTCGAGCCTTTCTTCGTCGTTACACAATCGGCTTGACCAGCCGACGGTCGCTGTCGCCGCGCTCACGCGCAGACGAGACCCTAGGAGCATTCACCCACCAACGGAAACCAAGATATTCACAGGAGAAGGACTGCTATATTCGATTCCAATCAACGACGATCGACGAGGGAGTCGCCGCGTGTCCAAAATACTCAGGGTCGTTCTACCCATCGCACTCATCGTCGTGGTCTACACCCGCGAACCCATGGGCACCCTATTCGGATATAACGCCTTCAGCTTGATTCCGCTGCCGATCTGGCTCTTGCTACTGGTCACCCTCGGCGGCGCGAATGCAGCCAGCGCATTCACGCTTGTGCGCACAGAGCGCGCGCGCCACCTAGCTTTTTGGGGTCTCACCCTCAAGCTGTGCTTCCTGCCAATATTCCTGGTGAACCTCTTTGTTGTTGCATTCATGGGAGGACTGTCGCCTTTCAGCCCTGCGGCGTTAGCGCTCGGATTAGCCCCAACGAGCAGATCACACCGATCACAACGATCAAGCGACACAGAGCAGCAGCAGGTAGGGTGAGACACCGCCCAAGGTCCTTGAGGACAGCGAGGGTAGAAGTCCGCTCATCATCAAGGACCTCGACCTCTACACGCAACCCCGACCAACACCCGGTCACCCACACTCAACTCGAAAGAGCCCCTTTATCCATAGAACAAGACTCCGGCTTAATCCCACAAATCAGGGACGAAGTTGGAGTGCTAGCCATCCACTACGACTACCAAGCTCAATCCGATTCCAGATTGAACGACTTAACATATTCATCGCTCACCATAACAACAATCCCATCACCACCCATTGACACACGTTCATCCACACTCCCACCTGCAATTGCATCCAAGCCATTCAAATATTCAGCAACACGCCGAGCACACCCATCGCCCACACCCTCAAATATATACTTATGCCTCATCTTAGGATTCGCTTTTTTATCCGCAATTTCACAAATCACATCACGAAGCCCCCGAACTAAACCGATGGAGACACCCTCTTCAACCTTTACTAACTCACAATTCACACCATTTACTACTACATCCTCACCCCCCTCCGACAGGACCGATACAACTGGGGCGTAGTAGTCGTATACCGCTCCATCAAAATCCACCACTAGATCACCCATCCCCTCACCACTCGGATCCACATCATACAAACCCCATATACCACCCCGAACTCCGGGACGATTCAAAAAACCTGAAGCAACCACATGTCTTTCAAGATCCACCCCCTGTTTCATTACCCCAGACACCCCACGAGCCCCCGTCAGCGTCACGGACAATACATCCTCTACTTGCTCCTTACCATGCTCAATCTGGTAGCTCTTCACACCACTATCCGATGACCCCTTCCCTTCAAACAGCGCATAGGGATCACCATTTTCATCAACAGCAATAAAGTCAGGCTTCTGCATTCCCGACGTTTTCAATACAAATTGCTTCCGATTTCCCGCATGAAGCAAGAACCTTCCAGGCTTACTACCCCCCATCAGCTTTTCAAACACAACTCGCACTCCTATCATTCCTAGAAAAAAGGAAACGGTAGCTTTATAACTACTTTCAGCAAAACGATAATCATCCCTCATCACATATGAGTCCAAAGCACGATCATACGCAAGAGCAAAACGAGGAATTGATCGATAGAACCTTCTACCAGAACTTGAACGAATCACATGCCCAGCGTAACTACCGTTATAAAGTGAATATCTCGCAAGATCAGGCACAGAACAATCAACATCCACTTGAACACCACCACGTCCATTATGGCGCTGATAATCGGAGAGCGAGGTAAAACGACGAACAGAAACAATGGGCATAACTGCCCCCTTCCTCAGACCAATGCAAACTCGGCATCCTTAGACTCATGTTGACACCTGTGACAACCTGAGCTGAAACACAGCATAGACAGCACTTGTTCAGTTGCAATCTCTGACGAACCATTCCACACACATACAAACACATCCGCGGCCTGGACCCTCACACGCCTGACCATCCACGTCACCCATATCGACATAACTAGACAATGGTCGCTGTCTCCGCGCTCACGCGCAGACGAGACGCTAGAAGCATTTACCCACCAACAGAAACCAAGATCTTCACATGAGAAGGACTGCTATATTCGATTCCGTCAACGAGGATCGACAAGGGAGTCTCCGCGTGTCCAAAATACTCCGGGTCACTCTGCCCATCGCGTTCATCGTCGTGTTCTACGCGGGCGAACCCGCGGGGACCCTGTTCGGCTGTCGAGCCTTCAACGTGATTCCTCCGCTGATGTGGCTCCTCCTGCTGGTCACCCTCGGCGCCGCGAATGCGGCCATCGCGTTCGGGCTTGTACGCACGGAGCGCACGCGCGACCTCGCCTTGTGGGGCCTCATCCTCAAGGTATGCTTTCTGCCAATATTCCTGGTGAGCCTCGTTGTCTTTGCGCTTATTGGTAGCCAGTTCTCCCTCCGCCCTGAGGCATTACCGCTGGAATTTGCCCTGCTCACCCCCTATGCCGTCCTGTCATACGCTCTCATGATCGTCACTTCGTGCTACGGATTCGCAGCGATTATCCGCGCGCGCGACGAGCAGGTGATCTCCCCTGAAACGGCAAAGAATTACAAGCGTTGGCATGCCATTCCCATCGCCGACCTGGTCTCCTCGATCAGGCTCTACATGCTCCTACGTCGACTCGATAGCTCCGAGGCACGGACGGGCACGCCTCCCCAACAATCCGCCTGCATACAATAACGAAATGACCGAAACGAACAGCCACGCACAGTGGTTTTCCG
>CALIZH010000347.1 GCA_938028585.1 uncultured Actinomyces sp.
AGATGCCGCGCGGCGTCGATGCGACACGCACCTCGATGCTGATCCCTGCTCGTGAACGTCTCTCCCTTGCAACCTACTTCAACGCATTCCCTGCTTCCTATTGGCAGCGTTGGACGGATGTCCGTAACATTCGTCTGACTCTCAAGCTCTCGAAGAGGGCCGTTGTTGAGGTCATGCGTTCTTCTGCGCGCGGTACTTTTACTCCCGTTGCAACTCGCGCTGGCTCTGGTGAGCTGAGCTTTGACATTCCGCTCAACCGTTTCGGTGACGGTGGTTGGATCTGGCCGGAAATCACCGCTCTCAAGGAAGACGTCGAACTTGAATGGGGAACCTGGTCAGTTCCTTCTCGTGAAGGTGACCGCCACGCAAATGTGACCGTGGGTATTACCACCTACAATCTTCCCGAGGACTGCTTGACTCAGGCTGAGCGCTTCCAAGCAGAACCTGAGGTTCTTGACCACATTGCCGAGATCTTGATCGTTGATCAGGGTAATAAGAACGTGAAGGACTGCGAGCGCTACCCGCGTCTGCAAGAGGAACTGGGAAGCAAGCTCCGCGTCATCGAACAGGCGAATTTGGGCGGTTCTGGTGGCTTCTCTCGCGGCATGTACGAGATGCTCAAGAACCCCGATTCGGACTATGTCTTGCTGCTCGACGATGACGCTGTCATTGAACCCGAGGGGCTCCTTCGCGCCCTCGCCTTCGCAGAGCACACGCTGACCCCGACGATCGTCGGCGGCCACATGTTCAATGCGAATGAGCGTACGATCTTGCACTCAATGGGTGAGACTATCGATGCTCACAAGTTCTGGTGGGGAGCTGTCAACCCCGAACTCGCAACGGTTGATTTGGCTCAGCGCACGATCCGCAATGATCCTCGCTTGAACCGCCGCATCGATGTTGCCTACAACGGTTGGTGGATGTGCTTGATCCCCAAGCCCGTTGTTGCTGAGATCGGTCTGTCCCTGCCCTTCTTCATCAAGTGGGACGACTCCGAATACGGTCTGCGCGCAGCAGAACACGGATTCCCGACAGTCTCTCTTCCCGGCGCTGCCGTGTGGCACGTGCCGTGGACCGAGAAGGACGACGGTCTGGATTGGCAGGCCTACTTCCACCAGCGCAATCGTTGGGTCGCAGCGCTGCTGCACTCTCCCTACCCGCGCGGTGCATCCTTCCCGAAGACCTCGCTGGCCTCGGACGTTCGCGCGCTGCTCTCGCTGCAGTACTACAGCGCAGATCTGCGCCGCCAAGGGCTCAAGGATGTCCTGCTTGGCCCAGGTCACCTGCACCCGTCAATGCACACTCGTGCTGCAGAGGCGCGCGCAAAGGCAAAGGAATACACCGACGCCCGCCTGATGACTGAGGCTGCAGACTTCCCTGCAGTGCACCGTAAGAGGCCCGCTCCGGTCGGCACCAAGCCGGATTCGCGTGCTCAGTTCATCTCGAAGGCAATTGCTGGTATCACCAAGCAGTTCCTGCCTGAAGGCGAACACCGTGAGGATCGTGTTGAGGATGTTCTCTCCAGCACGGATGCTCGTTGGTGGAGGCTTGCAAACCTCAACTCTGCTCTGGTGTCGAACGCGGAAGGCTCTGGTGCGTGGCGCTACCAGCGCGATGCGAAGCACTACCGTCGGGCTTTGGCTGAGAGCATCGCGCTCCATGCTGAGCTTATTCGTCGTTGGGCCTCGCTGAGCCGTGAGTATCGGGAAGCTCTTCCCGAATTGGTTTCTGTCCAGGCTTGGGAAAAGACTTTCGGTCTGTGAGATAAGGGAAGGTGCGAGCAGCTCAAACTGCTCACACCTTCCCTTATTCGCGCGAGTGTAAGTTCTTGATCTGTCGATCAGAGGTGGAAAGAACAAAATGAGTGCTGCACAAATTGGGAAGCCGGTGACGAAACGTCATTGGGAACTCGAACTTCTCCGCATATTTTCGATGTTCCTCATTGTTGCGACGCACTATTTCGCTTCTGATGATTCTCCCTCACGCATAGATCCAGCACTCGCCCAGTCATGGAAATCAGCACTCCACGCGGTCACAATCATGCCGGGACAAGTAGGCGTGACGATTTTCGTTCTCATCTCAGCCTACTTTTTATCGCGTAGTACGCGCAGCCCGTTCACACGAGTAGCAAAGATCTGGATTCAGACCTTCATTTATTCATGTGGATTATGGGGTGCTTACTTTGTTCTGTCGCACTTTGTGGGATCCAGTCAATATTTTGTCAATCCTCGTTCTATCCTGATGTCCGTTTTCCCGGTGACATTCGGAGCGTACTGGTTCATCAGCGCATACGTTGTGATGGTGATTGTCGCGCCTTATATCAATATTCTTCTTGACGCGACCTCGCCTCGTCAGCACGGGGCACTGCTGTGCCTATCGCTATGGATTACCTTTATCTGGCATATTCTGAATCCCGCGAACACATGGGCTTTTACAGATGTGTCCTATCTGTGCACTCTCTATCTCATCGGGGCTTTGATTCGTCGACACGAAGATCGCTTGCCTCGCGTACGTTGGTATTTCGCGATAGCGATCATGATACTCTGCGCGCTCATTTGCATGGTTGGTACGCATACAATTGCTGTTTCTTCTTTCCTTAGGGAACAGTTGTACTACCCAGGAAATCTCTTCACAGCCGGTACAGGGGCGTCTCCGATCCTTTCCGTGATTTGTGGCGTACTTATTTTCATCATGACGCTTCAGTACATTTCAGGCCGTACGCATACTTCGACACATGAGAGAGTTTCTTCCCTTGTCCTGACGCTTTCTCCGGCAACTTTTGGCGTCTATCTTCTTCACGAGAATTTTATTTTTAAGCCCCACCTGTGGGGATTTGTTTTCTCGGTTCCCAGCCCTAGCGGTGTATGGCGACTTGCATATGCCTCTGTGAGTATCGTGCTTATTTATCTGGTGCTTTTGGCTGTATGTTTTGTCATTTTCCGGCTCGTTGTCCAGCCTTGCGAAAAGGCTTTTCTGAAAGTGCTTTCCCGGTCTTAGAGTGTGGGGGAGCGGCATGCAACTACCTGGGATATAAGTTCATTTACGTATAAGAAGTAGCTATACTTCCTTCCAACACATCCATACAGTGCTGTTGGAGGTCCCATAATGCGTAATCCCATCGTCAATGTATCTGCCGTCGTCCTGATCGGCCTGCTCAGCTTTTCACTGACTTCCTGCAAGACAAGCTCGGGGAACCAAAATGCACAGGGTTCTTCGGTGGCCTCGGCAAGCGGGAATGAAACGCAGGGGAGTGCACAGAGCGAGGCTTCCCAAGGTTCTTCTCCCACGGCCTCGACGCAAAGTGCCACGGCGAGCGCCCAAGACGGGGGAGTGACCCCAACGCTCGGCATAATTCCTCAGGGCGCAAGCCGATTGGAGGATACAGGGGATGCGAAAGGAATCTGGGTGAACTCGCCCTCTGGAAACATCCACTGCTGGTTCGCTAACGATCTGTTACAGCTGTGCATGGTTGATTCCTATCGCGAGGATAAGCCCTACGGCGAGCAAGAATTCTTCCCGGGAACGCAACCGCTTCCCAAAGACAATATTCTTTTCGCAGGACTTTCGAAGGATAAAGAAATCCCATATATTTCCGCACGTCGAGATGGTCCGCTTCCTACGAACCAGGGCGAGCGTCTGCGCACTCTGTCATATGGAGAGACCGTTTTCGCGGGCAATGACGTGTGTACCAGCACAAGCGAGGCGATGGTTTGCTGGGACATTGAAACTGGCGATGGCGCAAAGATCAATCGAGCGGGAACAGAGATCTTCCATCTCAAGAAGTAATGGGGTTTTCACCCGCGCCTCTAACGAGCAGGTGAGCAGTCCCTTGCGCGCAGGACTCTGAGCTCCTAATCCACGACAAGGCGCACCTTTTCGCTGGCGAAGATCTCCTGAGCCTTTTCGAAGGTGTATTGGGACTTGTCGACAACCACGACGCTGTGTCCATCCATCCATAGACGCGTGAGTAGGGGAGCGCTTGGGAAGCTTTCGCTGTAGAGACCCAAGCGCGTGGGTTGTCCCTGTGCCGAGGCCTCCTTGAGAAGAGCCTCTTCGTCAGAATTGATCTGCGCGAGGTAATCCTTCATGGAAGGGGCGCTGCTCAGTGCCTCGTACTCGAATTGATCGCTTTGAGCCATGAGCTCGGACAGCGCGTCAAGGATCCCAGAGGGTAAAGAGCCTCTCCAGCGCATAGCCAGGGGAGCGGTGGAATGGGCCAGGCGCCATGCTGCAGTGCTTGCCTCGAGGGTCGCAAGCTCGTTACTGACGTGCACATCGAAGCTGAAAGTGTTACTGGATGAATGCTGGGAGAAAAGGGTGTTTTGGGTTTCCCAACCCATCAAATCCCCGCTGACCTGCCAAAATGTCGCCTGCCAGCCCGCTGGTAGCTCAATCAGAATGCTAGAAGGGGTGTCAGTATTTCCGAACAGGTCGTTACTGAGGTCAGAAGCAAGTAAATTTGCCATTTTTGAGACCCAGCGAGAGGCGACGGGGCCTGAAATCTCATCTCGAAAACTGTGATAGTGGGTCAAAATTGGATGATTTGCCTGCTGGGTTGTCGAGAGAAAATGTGAGATGGCTTGCATAGAAAAAGGGTAGCGGAAAGGCTGTAAATGTGCTGTTTTTGCCCAATATTCACAGCAAGTCTCCAGCTTTATGTTCAGGTTTCCTTGAAATTCCGCGGAAAGCCCGGATTTCTGCGCTTTTGGACTTGCATAAAGTGTCAATTCGTGCACTGTTTTGAGGGTCCTTCGCACGCATTCCCTTTATCCTTAATCCGCTTGACAGGTGGAAACGACACGCGTGTAATTCTCGTATTGACCTTTTTGTTACATCTCATCACACAGAGGGGATACTATCGTGTGGAACATTCTGGGTGACGGCCCTATTGAGTGGTCTGACGCCGATGTTGAAGCTCTTCCCTTCTCTGACGGTCCCCTAGCCTGGCAGCAGCACGCACTGTGCGCTCAGACCGACCCCGAAGCCTTCTTCCCTGAAAAGGGAGGCTCGACTCGCGAAGCAAAGGCCGTGTGCCAATCTTGCGAGGTTCGCCAGCAATGCCTCGAATACGCATTGGCGAATGATGAACGCTTCGGAATTTGGGGTGGCCTGTCAGAGCGCGAACGTCGTCGACTGCGCCGCTCGGCCATCTAATGGCTCGGGGCATCCCCTTTTCACGGGGGACAGTCGCAGCCATCGTCGTCGCTCGGGGAATGAGCCCCGAGCTGCGTTCACTTCTTGATGCCCTAGCCGCGCAGAGCCGCGCGGTCAATCACTTGATCGTCTGTGATGTGCGTGCCCCCCGAACTTCTCCTTTGGCCTCGGGTCAGGTCGTCATCGCTGAAGACCTCCCCGAAAATGCGCTCCTCATCTCAGTTGGGCGTGTACGCAACATCAGTGATGCCCTCGCGAAAGCATCCAAAGATCATGCGGCCTCTCAGGTAATGACCGCGAGCGATTGGCTGTGGATCCTTCATGATGATTGTCTTCCGGCCAATACCTGCCTGGAGGAACAGCTTGCCGCTACCGAAGCAGGAGCATCTATTGCAGCCGTCACTCCAAAGGTTTTCCGTGCGGATGGGACTCTCGCTGAAGTTGGAATCCACGCCACTGCCTCTGGAAGGCGAGTTCCGCTCGTCCTAGATGGCGAAATCGACCAGGGGCAATACGACGGTGTCACTGATGTTCTTGCCGGTGGTAGCGCAGGTCTTCTGGTGGCCTCCTCCGTCTTTAACCAGGTCGGTGGTTTCGATCGAGCCCTCGGTCCGTACAACGAAGGACTTGAGCTTTGCTGGAGGATTCACCGAGCAGGCCACCGCGTTGTTGCGGCCCCCAATGCTCATCTCACTCACCTGCAGGTCTCCTCACCGCAAAACCTGAGGCGCGCCTCAGCGCTACGAGCTCGACGTTCCAGTGAGTTCTATTTCGCGACTCTCATAGCAAACCCCCTGCTGCTCATTGTTCAGGCTCTGGCTTCGCTGCTCTGGATTCCCCTGAGCTGTCTTGCCTTGCTGCTCAGCGCTCGCCCGCGCGCGGCCTATGCTCGTTTCTTCGCATGGCTCGGCCTCTTTGCTCATATCCCACATATTGTGGCTGCACGGGCGCGTCATGCCCGCTGTGCCAGCCAGCCGCGTTCCTCGCTACGCCCGCTGCTCACTGGACGCTTTGATGCTTCTCGCATTCGCCGAACGCACCGTAGCGCTCACGTTATTGAGGAGCAGGCCTCGTGGAAAGATTCGCTTCTTGAACGACGGAGCAGTGACCTGACGCCTCGCGTTGTCACGAGCCTTACGCTCTTCCTGCTTTCTTTGTGGATCTACCGCTCCGATCTGGGATCGATTAATGGGGGAGCCTGGCTCAACCTTCCCGACCGATTCACTGATCTGTGGACCTACGCTTGGTCGGGCTGGTTACCTTCTGGCGATGGCTCTGCACATGCGGTGGATCCTCTTGTCCAGCTTCTCAGCGCCCTGAGCGCGCCTTTTGCGCTTTTCGGTATCGCACCGACGGTACTGCTCTACGTGTTCCTAATCCTGAGTCCAGCGTGGGCAGCGTGGAATATGGACGTCCTCAGCATGCGCCTGACATCATCGCGCGCGCTGCGAGTAGCGCTGATGTGTCTGTGGGCCTCTCTTCCCAGCGCTCTCTTTGCAATGACCAGCGGAAGACTGGCCTCCCTCGCCGTGCATGTTTTTATGCCCCTGTGGGTGGCCCTGCTCCTTTCCCTTCCGCGTGATCGACATGTCATTGTGCGTCGCGGGTGGACTTGCGCAGCAATCGTTGGGCTGATTATCACCGCCGCTTACCCGCTGCTTGGCATATGCGCACTTGTGCTTTTCTCGCGCAGCCTCAGCCGTGCCACGGCCGCTCTTCCCGGCTTACTCCTGTGCCTGCCTTTCTTTGTCGATGCAATTCTTTGGCGTGCCTGGCCCGCGCTTCTTGCCCCCGCCGAGGCCGCAGCTTCCTATCAGCGCGCCCCCTTTGGCTTGGGAGCGTGGGGTATTCCCGCAGCTTCTTCTGCCGCGTGGCTTGGCGTCTGCGCGCTCCTTCTCCTTAGCCTCTGGCTGGTAACGCTGCTGAGCATCGGGCGTTTTCTTCTTCATTCCCGAGGCTCTTCCCTCTTCCCGCTTTCTCTTCCGGCGCTCGTGGGCATCGCGCTTGTGAGCGGTATTGGAGCATTGTCTCTGTCTTACGTTCCTGTCGATTCCGCAAATAACCTGCATTTTGCTTGGGGTGGACCGCTGCTGAGCGTTCAGGCATTAGCCCTGATCTGCGCTTTATTGCTTTGTGTGAAAGACAACGAAAAGGAAGGAAAAATTACCCGCACAGGATGGAAACTTGTTGCCTGTGTTGGGTTGATCCCACTCCTTTCAATGGCGGCATCCCCTTGGCTTGAGGTACTACCTTCAGCGCAGTGGAGCGCGCGCTCGACCAGCGAACAGGTGCCTCTTGTTTCCCGCTACGCACAAAATTCTTCGCGCGAGGCTCGGGTTCTTGTCCTCAACGTTGGTGCCGATGGTGATCTCGATGCCAGCCTCTGGCGCGGCGCAGGCCCGCAATGGAGTGAGCACTCCAGCGTGGCCTCGTGGGTGGCTCTCCATGACAGGATGAACAACACCAGCGATCCCGCGCGGAGCGAATTGGGGGAGACAATCGCGACTCTCGTGTCTTTCCCTGACGACTCTGCTTCCCAGCGTTTAGCGCTTCACGGTGTCGATACGATCATTGTTCACTCCGGGGGTCCCGCAGCGTCGTCTATTACACAAACGCTGGACCGTGCGCCCGGTATTGAGAAGATCGGTGAAACCGAGGCCGGGAGCGCATGGAGAGTGCGTCCAGATGGGCGAAAGCCCGCGCGCCTGTGCCTTGCTTCGGAATCTGCAGACTCCCAGTGTGAAGAGCTCGCAAGCGGTGTTATCGGTGCTCGTACACACGTGTCGGGCCCGGGGGTCCTTCGCCTCGCTGAACGGCAGAACTCGCATTGGGTTGCAACTCTCAATGGGCAGCGCTTGAACCAAACTGAAGCAACGAATCAGTGGGGAACGGCATTTTCGCTCCCATCCGAAGGCGAGCTCGTACTGAACTACCGCTCGAACTGGGTTCTGGCATGGAAAACTGGGTGCGCACTTGCCGCCGCAGTGATGCTTTGTGGGCTTCTTCGAGGGAGGAAGGACGTGGTAGACGATGGTGAATAGAAAACGCATGCTCACTATTGGTGCCATCCCTGCCTCACTGCTACTCCTAGGCACCGCCTCGTGGGGAATAGGCAGAGTCGTGCCTGAACCCTCACTTCCTGCGCCCCAGGTCGTTCACGCGCGCCCAGAAACCCTTAACTATGCCTGTCCGGCGGGGATTGTCGACCCATTCCACCTTGATGGAGGTGTATCAGCGGCCTCGGTGTGGGATTCCGCCGGGGAGCGTGAGACCAGTGGAGAATGGACAATCCTGCGTGCGGATGCCTCTGCGCACACCCTTCCCACAACGCTTGGTGTGATGGGCCAAGGCGGGGGAGAGCTTCGCGGTCTGAGTATGACGTCATGCCAATTGCCGGCGAATGACCAGTGGAGCGTTCTGGGATCAAGTACCAGTGGCGAAGACTTGGTCGTGACCTTTGCAAATCCCAATTCCTCGCCTTCTGTGGTGACCCTTGAGGGGTACGGAGCTAACGGCCCCATTGATGCCAAACCACACCAGATGACGATTCCGGCCCGTTCCACTCAATCTGTCCTGGCAGGGGGACTCTTCCCAGAAGAGAGCGCACTGGCCGTACATATCCACGCCGATGGTCAAGGAGTGGCAACCTGGGTGCAAAGCTCTGCAATGCAGGGAGAAGTACCCAAAGGCGTGACAAGCGTGAGCGGCACAAAGCCAAGGGAGGACCAGCTTTTCCTTGGGCTTTCAAAGCAGGGGAGCAGTAGCCTGCGTCTTCTTGTTCCCCCTTCGGCAGCAGATGACGAGGCCGATACTCACGTTGCCTTGAGCTACACCAGTGACGCTGGCACCTTTAATGTGCCGGGCGGAGAATTGGACGTGAGCGCGGGAACGGTCGTTGACGTTCCGCTCAACGGAATCACCGATGAACGCTATGCCCTGCGTGTTCATGCCGAACGTCCGCTTGTGGCTCAGGTTGTGACGAATAGTGAGCAGGAAGAATATCCCGGAGGACAACGCTGGGGGATGCGCGCGGGCATGAGCTCTGCTCAGGGGCTCGTTCACGCTCAACTACCTTCTGCATCAACGGTGGAAGCGCTGGTTCGTTCGCGCTTGAGCTCGACGATTCTACGCGGGACTGCGCAAGAGAGCGGCAGCGGAGTCAATGAGATTTCTTCCCATCTCTTGCTCACCTCTGTGCACTCTCAAAGTGGCGTCCAGCTTCAACTGGGAAATGAACAGGTAACCCTCGAAGCCGGGAAGATGGCGGTGCTGGATCTTCCCTCGCAGGACACGAGCCTAGAGTCTCCCAGTGATGTTGCGATCGCGATTGAGGTGGAAGCGAAAACTCCCAGTGGAGTGCTTCGTGCAGTATGGCCGCTGAGCGCGGATGATGTCGAGCAAGCATCGACTTCGATTACCGTTCACTAGCTTGCTGCTAAAGGGTGCCCTCATGCTCAAAGCATGTTCGTGCTCAAAGCGTGCCAAGTCCGAGGCATGCTTAGCCCTTTTTGTCACCTTTTGCAGCGGCAATGCGAGGTCGCCAGGACGCTTAGGAGAGGGAATCAAGTTCCTCTGGCGAGATGTAGAGGATATGCGAGACGCGCTCGGCAATAAGTGCGCGCAACGCCGGATAGAGGTCTGTCGCAGGAATGCGCATGGTGATGGGGAGCCGGTAGAGGACAATGCGGTCTCCCAGTCCCTTACGTCGGTCCGCGGGGAAAACACGGGCTAAAACTACCCCGTGGTCTTCCCAAGGAGCTGGATCTGAGGGGGGAACGTCCTCGGTTGCAAACTCGATTGTTGCAACCTCAGGCCAGCGCTCGGTGAGCTCGCTAATCACAAGGGCAACGGTCGAATCAAAAGTCTCCCGACGCGTTTTCCACACGGGAAGCCCAGGGAAAAGACGCACATAGCGCGGGGTGCGGCCATGACGGTCATGGGTGCGGGGAAAAGCTGATGGGAGAGCCATACACATAAGGGTATCGCTCAGCTTCCCGCTCGAGCTGAAGACCTGCCGACGAAGGGCACGCAATAGGAATAGAAAATGCCGTATTGTAGAGCGGTGATCTCGGTTCGACACTGTTCTAAGCCCGGCTGCTCGAGGCCTGCTGTAGCTACACTCACCTACGATTATTCGGATTCGACTGCTGTTGTCGGTTCGCTTTCAGCGGCTGCAGACCCCAATGCCTATGACCTGTGTGAGCACCATGCAAACAGTTTGACGGTCCCACGTGGGTGGCAGATCGTGCGCCTTCAGACGACCTTCGAACCGGCACCTCCATCGGGGGATGACCTTATGGCTCTTGTCGACGCTGTCCGCCAAGCCGCAGCACACACCCGAAACCGCTCAGAGCGCGCTGACGACGTGGAAACCCAGACTCCTGCTCAGCCTGCAGCTGCCCCGAAAACGGCTGCTAGGGCCTCGGCACACGCTGAGCTTGGCCCCTTCGCCCAAGCGACCAGCTCTCACGAGGCCGAATCCTCCAGCCCCCTGGATCCACATTCACCGTGGGCTCGTCGCCGGGCTCAGTTTAAATTGATCACCGAGGAGCCTTCTTCCGATCAAGAATAATCCGATCAGGAATAAGAGGGCTGCGCGCGTGTACTAGACCTCGAAGGGGATGGCTTCCACCTGCTGCCGGCGAGCTTCAAGGATGTCTTGTCGCTTGAGTTCCTTCGCGTACTCCCGGTCGCGCAGAACGACAAGAACCGCTGCAAGGAAACGCTCGGGGTGAATACTTGTTGGCGGCTTGGGTGAAACAAAAGCCGAAACTCGTCCCGCTAAGGACATTGCGATCGACAGACGTAGCTGGTCAAGAATCTGGCGATTATTGTGCAGGAAATTCATACATTCAAAGTGCAGTTCATCCGGGATCGGAAGAACTTGCGCATGAGACGCCCACTCAGCACAGTCGGGGGGCATAACCAGCGGTGGATAGAAGACAGCTTCGGGAACCTGAATAACCATGGTCCCTGCTGCGATGTCTCCTAGGCGTGTCGCTCGCGGCGAGAAAACCGTTGCCATGAAAGACAAGAGGCCGAAGAACATGTAAGTTTCCACTATTGCAGTCATTGCGCGGACGAAGGCGTGACGCGCGGTGATAATCCCGCCATCCCGACGCACAACTTTTAGGTTAAAAGCCCACTTGCCAAGGGAATAACCGTGGGTGAAGGCCTCAATGACAAAGGGGAGGACTACTAAAGACAAGAAAATATCGATAACGGTCAATGCCTTTCCCAAGGTTGATGGGACGGCGTGCCAAGCGGTGACAGCGGTAAAAATGCACGTAAGAACGAAAAGAGCTCCAACATACAGGGTCAGGTCTATGAGGAAAGCAGCGGCCCTGACAAAAGGAGAAGCTGGTTTGAGATCGAGTTTGACGCCCTCACCGCTGATGAAAGATTCATCAGAAATTCGTTGGACGTTTACAGAAAGCTCGCTCATGTATGACACTATATCTTGTATGGATATCGACGCACTAAAAGCTTCACATATGCGCCATTGGAATCGGTTTCATCAATTGGCGCATTCGCGTCGATTGACGGGGCCGGAAATTGATGAGCTTTCGGTGCTTTATCGGCAGGTCACCGCTGATCTTGCGAAAGTACGTTCGCAAAACCCAGATCAGGATGTTATTTCCTATCTCTCTGGTGAGCTCTTGCACGCACGAGCTCGATTGACGGGAACGGCTGGAGCGAGCCTGTGGGCGATTTCGCGTTGGTTCCGTTATGATCTTCCCGCAGCCCTGTATCGGATCCGCTATGTCACGATTGCGATCATGCTCATTTTCATCGCGATGACAGCGTTGCAGACGTGGTGGATCTTGCGTGACCCCGCTGCTCTCTCAATGCTGGGAAGTCCGGAACAGCTGAAGAACTACGCGACAACGCAATTTTCCAGCTACTACAGTCAAGACACCAATGCCTCTTTCATGTCCTATGTGTGGACTAATAATGCCTTTATTGCCTTGCGTGTCGTTGCAGGTGGAATCACAGGGTTCTATCCAATTATGGCTTTGTGGGGGAATGCCCAAAACCTAGGAATTTCCGCTGCGGTTGTCATTCACTATGCCGGCCCCGCGCACTTCTTCAGTTTCATTCTTCCCCACGGCATCCCGGAACTTACAGCAATTTGGATCTCAACCGCAGCGGGCTTACGCCTCTTCTGGGCGTGGCTTGTTCCTGGGCGAAAGACTCGAGGCCAAGCGCTCGGCGAGGCAGGGCGCTCGATGATCACTGTTGGTTTGGGAATGGTGATCTTGCTTTTCTTGTGCGGAGCCATCGAAGGTTTCGTCACCCCGTCTAATCTTCCACTGTGGCTGAAGATCACCTGCGGTGTGACCTTGACCGCGGGCGTGTGGATCTACACCTTCGTGGCCGGTGGACGTGCCTATCGCGCGGGAGTGAGCGGCGACCTTGACGAAGACGCCGGTTACGCGACACCTGTGATCTAAAAGATCCTTAGAGCTTTCCGGCCTTCTTCAGTGCAATGTAGGTGTCTGCAAGACGTGCAGGCAAGAAGCCCGCATCACAATCAACGACATAAGCGCCAAGTGCGCGAGAATCATTGGCACCAGCATCAAGGTCGCGAATCGTCGCACTTGCCGCGGCAGCAGTGAAGGCAGAAGCTGCGTCGTTCCAATCGCGTTCCATTCGGCCAAGCTCGGGGTCGCGTGCACCCGCAACAATTACTCGGTGACGCTTGCTGAGCGCTGCAATGGCCTCGGAAAAATCGGCGTCTGTAGCTGCGGGCGGGATCTCTGTCAGAAGGACAACAAGCCCCGGGTGATGCATACGCTTCTCAACTGAGGAGACGACCATCTGCCAATCCAGTGGAAGAAGGGAAGGCTGGACGCGCGAGAAAGCCTGCGCGGCCTCGCTAATCAAATTCCCCCCACGTGCCTGGGCAAGATCTTCGTGAATACTGCGGTCCAGAGCAAGCAGATGAACTTGATCTCCGGCGCGGTCAGCCAGAACCCCCAGCAAGAGTGCCGCCTCGATCTCAGCATCCAAGCGGGGGGCAACCCCCAACTCGACCAGGTCCTTGTCTCCCAAGTCCTTTTCCTGAGCCTCGCCCAAGAGCATTGCCCCCGAACGCCCGGTGTCGACAACGATCATGACGTGACGGTCCCGTTCGGGCCGCCACGTGCGTACAACCAAATCTTTTGAACGCGCCGAGGCTCGCCAATCGATATCGCGCGGATCATCTCCGCGGACGTACTCGCGCAAAGAATCAAATTCCGTTCCCGGGCCTCGAAGAATCGTGGCGGTTGTTCCCTCAAGCTCATGGAGACGCGCAAGCCGAGAAGGAAGAAGACGCTTCGCGCGGAATGGAGGAAGCGCGGTCAGGGTCAGTGGCGCCGCAATCGAGGTCTGACGGGCGGCCATTCGCAGAGGACCCCAGGAACGAATCGTCACGTAGTCGGCGCGAACGCTTCCACGTCGCTCCAGCTGCAAGAGCGTCGTAAGCGGCATCGGAACATCTGCTTCGAGCTCACACGAATGTGAATAGGGAGTGGGGTGTGCCGAGGGCGGCCACGCGTCCCTCACATCCACGCGCATGGGGAGCGCCGAGCGCAGAGAAAGGCGTGAATGACCGGGAGAGTCCATCGCGATAGGCGTATCGATGGAGCGCTCAATGACCAACTGCCTGGGGGAAGGCGCAAGGTAAGCGTCAAAGGCCCACAGGCATGCGCACAGAACAACCCACCCGACAATGAAACCCCATGTCGGGAAGAAAAACAGTGGAATGACCCCCAAGAAAATGGGGATACTCGCGCGCCAAGACAGTGCCATCAGCGAGGAACCGGGACCTGCTCGAGGATCGAGGCGATGACAGAGTGAGCGTTTAAGCCTTCTAATTCTGCTTCCGCCTTCATGCTCAGGCGGTGTGCAAGAACCGAGTCGGCCATTGCCTTGACATCATCAGGAGTGACGAAAGAACGTCCCTGAAGGAACGCCCAGACGCGGCACACGCGAAGTAGTGCGGTTGCACCACGGGGAGAGACACCGATGCGGACAGCGGGAGAGGTGCGGGTCGCGCGGATGAGATCGACCATGTAGGTCAAAACCGCGGGGGAGACCTCAATGTGTTCTGCCTGCTCGCGAGCCGTCAAGATATCCGAGGCGTTTGCGACCGGGTGCAGATCAGCACTGCCCAAATCCAGAGGATTAAAACCATTTTGGTGGCGGAGCAGAATATTGAATTCGTCCTCGCGCGAGGGCAGAGGCAGATCAAGCTTGAGTAAGAAACGGTCGAGCTGGGCCTCGGGAAGGGGATAGGTGCCCTCATATTCGACAGGGTTCTGGGTAGCAATCACCATGAAGGGCGAGGCCAGTGGGCGGGTATGACCATCGACGCTGACCTGATGCTCTTCCATAGCTTCCAAGAGCGCAGATTGAGTCTTGGGGGGAGTTCGGTTAATTTCGTCTGCCAGAAGAAGATTGGTGAAGATCGGTCCCGGGCGGAACTCAAACTCGCTCTTGCCGTTGTCCCACACCAAAGAACCCGTGATATCGGCGGGCATAAGGTCAGGGGTGAATTGGACACGCGTCATGGTCAAATCGATGCATCGAGCAAGGGTTCGAACCAAGAGTGTTTTTGCAACGCCGGGGACGCCTTCAAGTAAGACGTGTCCATCGGCTACCAGAGCGATGATCAGGCCGGTGAGTGCGCCTTCTTGGCCGACGACAGCCTTGCCGATTTCTGAATGCAGGGAAACCAGAGCGTCACGGGCATCACGCCCCTGGGGCGGTAGTTCGGGGCTTGTCATTGATACTCAATCTCCTGTGTGAGCGCGGATAGTGCTTCGGCCAATTCGACCAGTTCAGAGTTGTTTGTTGGGGCTGGACCCCACAGTAAATCACTCACGTGCGCGGTCAGCAATCCTCGCGCCGCAAGTGCGTGTTCTAGGGTGGCTCGCGGTGCTTTCGGGTCGATTCCCAGGCGCTTGGCGATTGTCGTTACGGTCTCGATGCGCAGCAGGCGCGCCGCGTGAGCATGTTGCTTCTGCGTTGCCATTAGTCGTCCGCGGCCCTTCGTAGTCTCTGATGAAGGGACGTAAGAGGGCAGATCTTCGGGAACCAAACGTCCCAATCGTTGGCCTCGAGAAAAACCGATGACGGTAATTCCGATGCCGATCAGTGAAAGGATTGGGATCAGCCATTGGGGCTCAAGAGTGTCGACCTTGTCGCTAACTAGGACGTTGTCTTTGCTCCCGTCATACCAGTAGATGGTTGGTTTCTGCGCCATCGCATTGATCAGAAGTGCGGCATTGCCGTCACTATCAACCCACTGATTTGATGCGATAGCTCCATCGGCGATGACCGCGGGGAAATGATCGCCCTCGTTCTTCTCAAGGTAAGCGTAAGCCTCATCTGCGGGGAAACACTTGGTCCATCCGGCTTCGGTAGTGGTAACAAGCTGTCCACTGTTATTGAGCAGAGTTTGAGCTTTCTGAGCAGGTTCAGAAGTGCATTCTGCAGAGAGCGTCTTTGTCGCTTTTGTCGTCTTTGAAGTCGTCACTTCGATGGAGGGGGTATCAAGATCTGAACCGTAGTGGGACAGAAGATAGACGACTCGATGAACTTTCTCATCGATGGCTTTTGCGGTAGCGTCGGGCAAATAGCCGGGATAGGTAATAACCGCGGTCGA
>CALIZH010000348.1 GCA_938028585.1 uncultured Actinomyces sp.
AGGCCAGGATCAGCGAGTAGGTCGTGATCCACAGCGTGCGCCACGCGAGCTTCGAATCCCACTTTTCGGGGTTGTTCGGATCCCAATCCTGAAGGACATATTTACTGGCTTGTTTTTCCGCGGGTGCGGCTGATGATGCAGCATGTGAGGTAGTCATTAATGCTCTCCCTTTCCTACCTAAACGCATACTTGTCGCTAATATATAAGGAAGAAGTCGTTGTAATTGAGAATTGCGCGAAAACACGCGAAAACGCTTGCAAGAACGTCAATTCCTGTCAACTGAAAAAACGCCATTTAAGGTCCTATTTCGGGAGGTTTGTTTTGCGTAATACCTCTGACGCTCAGCCGGTACGTCCCGACCCCCATGCGAAGATTCAGCAGAAGGGTTTGCAGAAAATGGAAGGAACTGTCGCAGGTGCGGTAATTACCGCTTCAGATCGTTGCTTCCGCGGAGAAACTGAAGATAAATCAGGACCTCTAGCTGCTGCTCTTTTGGCTGATTGGGGCGTTATTGTCGATCAGGTTCATGTTGTCCCCGATGGCATCGCTTCTGTACGAAATGCGATCCTCGATGCAATGGCTCAAGGCGCACGTGTCATCGTAACCACCGGAGGAACCGGCGTTACGGATCGCGACCTCACTCCCGAAGCCACCGCTCCCCTTCTGGACGCACGCATGGACGCGATCGCCATGCAGATTGCGCAGGTCGGCTTGGTCAACACCCCTCTTGCTTCACTATCTCGTGGCCTTGTCGGTGTCAGCCGCCAGGGCGAGACTCCGTGCTTCATCGTGAACGCTCCGGGTTCACGCGGCGGGGTGAAAGACACGATCAGCGTGATCGGCCCGCTGGTCCCTCACGTTCTTGAACAGCTCGACTTGGTTACAGACTGATTTGATGTACGAACCCCTTCTTCTGGACACCTTCGGTCGAACGGCCACAGATCTGCGTATCTCGGTCACCGATCGATGCAATCTTCGCTGCGTGTATTGCCTGCCCGAAAAGGTGACGGACTGGCTGAAGCGCAGCGACCTTTTGCGTCCGGAAGAATTCCGTCGCTTGGCAAAAATCGCCGCAACCCTTGGCGTCACCCAGGCGCGCATCACCGGCGGCGAGCCGCTGTTGCGCCCCGATCTTCCCCAGATTGTCGAGGCCGTTCGCGAGGGCTTCGAAGACGCCGGGGTTGAGCCGGACTTGGCCCTGACGACGAACGGCATTGGCCTTGATCGTGTCATCGATTCCCTGGTAGACGCTGGTCTTCAACGTCTCAATGTGTCCATCGACAGTTTGGATCCGGTCCGTTTTGCTGAGCTTTCGCGCCGCAAACGCTCAAGCGATGTCCTTCGCGGCCTCGATGCGGTCGATGCATCCGCACTTCCCGGAACCGTCAAACTCAACACCGTCGTCGTTGATCAGCAGTCCCTGGCAGAAATCCCTGCCTTGGTGACCTTCGCCTTAGAGCGCGGCTATCAGTGGCGCGCCATCGAATTCATGCCGATCGGCCCCTTGGCTGCCTCCTTCTCTTCCCGCCCAACTGCGCATGATATCCAGCGTGTTCTTCGCGAATCCTTCGAGCTGACCGATGTCATTACCGCTGCCTCGGAACCAGCGCGCCGATGGTCGGTCGCCCCCAGCGACACCCATCCGGGAGGCATCATCGGCGTCATTGCCTCGATGACGTCCCCCTTCTGCTCCTCATGCACCCGAACTCGCCTGAGTGCAGATGGAAAGATCTATTCCTGTCTATTCAGTGTGGACAGTGTTGACTTGCACACCCCCATGCGCGCGGGTGCAAGCGATGAAGAATTAGCCGAGCTATGGAAGGATGCCATGTGGGCTAAACCCGCTGGTCACCAGCTTCTCGCTCCGGTCCCCCAGTCCTATTCCATGTCGAAAATTGGAGGTTGAAAGTCCCCATGAGGATCACGATCCGTTATTTCGCTGCCGCGAGCGCTGCAGTTGGCACAGAAAGCGCAGTGATCGAGGTTGCGGACGACTCAAACGAGACAGTCGTCGACCTTGTTCGTCGCTCAACTGATCGCGATATCGACGATCTTCTGGCGGCCTCGTCCTTCCTGGTGAACGAAGAACTTGTTGACGCTCAGGCAACTCTTGCCCAAGCCTTGGGCGCTTCATCCCTGAGCGACGAGGCCGTGGTCTCCGTGGCCGACCGCAGTGGGATTCGTCTTGACGTCCTTCCGCCTTTTGCAGGTGGCTGAGACCCACAATCTGGTCACGGAGTATTGCTCCACTCATTGTGGCCGTCACTGAAATACTGATCTTTCCAGATCGGTACGCTGGCTTTAATGTCGTCGACAATTTGACCGCACAGCGCGAAAGCTTCCTTGCGGTGGGCGCTATCGACAACCACAAGAAGCGCAACATCACCAATTTCTAGGTGTCCCACGCGATGACGGACATAGATGCCATCAACCTCAGGATTCCCCAGTGTTTGCAGCGATTTCTCGACACTTGCACGAAGGAACTTTGCAGCTGCTGGGTGAGCGGAGTATTCCAAGTAGTGAACGCCTTCACCACCATCGTGATCGCGAACAACACCCTCAAAAACGACGCGCGCACCGGAATGAGCTGGAATGAGGGGCACTTCCCCCGAGCACATCTCCGTTGGAACAGAGACAATATCGGTATCAATAATCACGGGACTCCCCTTATTTAAATGGTCGTGAAGGGACACAGACATGGTAGCGCAGCGAGACATTATGACCGCTCGTATCCCCGGAATCGGTGAGAGCGGCATCGAAAAGATCCGCGCTGCGAAGGTCCTTGTTGTCGGCGCCGGCGGCCTGGGATCACCCGTCTTGGCCTATTTGGCGGCAGCTGGAATTGGAACGATCGGCATCTCTGACCCGGACAATCTGGAGGAATCTAACCTCCAGCGACAAGTGATCCACGGCGTCGCACGATTGGGAATGAATAAGGCCGAATCCGCCAAGATGACTGTCCTTGCTCTCAACCCTGACATCCAGGTCAACATCGAACCGAAGATTATTGATGGCCAGAGTGATGAGACCGTTGCGGCCTACGACTTCGTTGTCGATGCGACCGACAATTTCACCGCAAAGTACGCGATTTCAGATACCTGTGCACGCGTTGGACGCCCGCACATGTGGGGCACATTGGTATCAATGTCCTTCCAGGCCTCGCTTTTCACCGATGGCCTGACTCTTCGCGATGTCTATCCCGAACCCCCCACCGTCGAAACGATGAGTTCAAAAACCGTCGGCGTTCTGGGTGCCGTCTGCGGGCAGGGCGGATCGGTCCTCGCCACAGAATGTCTGAAGTGGGTGACCGGAGTTGGTGAGTCCTTAATCGGGCGCCTGCTCATTGTTGATACGGCTGCAGGTCGCTGGAACGTCGTCCCATTCCGGCCTCGTACCACCCCTGCAAAACTTCCCTCGGTAACTCCCGCCGAAGCCACCCCCGAACCGATCGAATAAGCCATAAACTGAGCCATGGCCCCATGCGGACCGCGCGAAGGAGACTACGATGCAACTTCTTGAAGACTATTTGAACTCCATCTTGGGGCGCGTGCACCCCCTCTCCCCTACCGAGCTGCCCATCGATCAGGCACTTGATCATGTCCTCGTCGACGATCTTGTCGCGCGCTTTGCAGTCCCGCCTTTCTCAAATTCGGGAATGGATGGCTATGCACTTCACCTCGATCATGATCTCGAGGCCTCCCCTGAGAACCCCTTCACCATCGCGGTCGCTGGTGACATCGCGGCAGGAGATAACGAGACCCACGTTCTTGAACCCGGAACCGCATGGCGCATCATGACGGGCGCTCGCATTCCCGAGGGTGCAAACACCATCGTTCCCGTGGAGCATACCTCCGAGGAACCCGGTCCCCATCCCCTCCCCGAAAGCATCAGCATCTACGCCCCTGCAAAGGTCGGCGCTCACGTGCGCCGTCAGGGTGAGGACTGCACGCCCGGAGATGTCATTTTGCATGCCGGTGACGTTCTCACACCCGCAGCTATCGCCTCGGCAGTATCGGTCGGTTACGCAAGCGTGAAGGTCTACCCCAGCCCCCGGATCGCCATCGTCTCAACGGGTGACGAACTGCGTGCACCAGGCGAAGAGCTCAAGGGCGCCCAGATCCCTGATTCAAACTCAGTGATGATCGCTGCGCTGGCTCGCCGCGCAGGTGCCCAAGTGACGGGCATTTTCCGCTCCAATGACGACCCCGCTCACTTTGCAGAAGTTTTGCGCCAGGCAGGTGATGGCGCTGACCTCATCATCACCTCGGGAGGCGTCAGCGCTGGAGCCTACGACGTTGTCAAGGAAGTCGGCCTGGGCAAGGGAGTCGACTTCGTGCGCGTCGCCATGCAGCCCGGGAAGCCGCAGGGCTTCGGCGTCCTTCAGGCAAGTGACGGACGCGATGTCTACTTGGCGACTCTGCCGGGCAACCCGGTATCGGTCTTCGTCTCCTTCCATATGTTTGTTCGCCCAGTTCTGGCCGAATTCACCGGTCTCAACGGGCGCGAACTACTGCGTCCCATTGTCGTCACCACACCAAATGGCTGGATTTCCCCCGAAGGCAAGCGCCAGTTTGTACCGGTCATTCTTTCTGAACCCGATGGCCCAGAACAGACTCCGATTGTGGTTCCGACACACAGGTTGGGTTCGCGTTCTCACCTTGTTGCTTCTTTGCATTCGGTGAACGCGCTGGCGATCGTCCCCGAAGATGTCACTTCGGTTGAACCCTGGTCAATCCTGACTGCGGTTCGAGTCTGATCACTTTCCCATTCTTTTCCCGTCAAACGAGCGCCGAAAGGCTAGACATGAGCGAAACCAGTCCCTTCACTCACCTCACCGAGCGCGGTGAGGCACACATGGTTGATATCACGGCGAAAACACCGACCGTGCGTCAGGCGCGAGCACGCGGTTTTGTCGAGTGCTCACCAAAAATCATGGCGGCCCTCCGCGATGATTCGGTCCCCAAGGGCGACGCTCTTGCAGTCGCGCGAATCGCGGGAATTCAGGCCTCGAAGCGCACTCCCGAGTTGCTCCCTCTGGCACACCCGATCGCCGTTCACTACTGCGCGGTCGATCTGTCATTGGCTGAAGACGGGGTGGAGATCCGTTCGACCGTTCGAACCGCAGATCGAACGGGCATCGAGATGGAAGCTTTGACCGCCGTAACCGTCGCTGCACTGACCATCATCGACATGGTGAAGGGCATCGATAAGTTAGTTGCGATTCGTGAGTGCTATGTCGAAGAGAAAAGCGGCGGTCGGAGCGGAACATGGACTCGCCCCAGCGCCTAGCACTCAGTGGATTAGTGATCCTCGGCGGAGGGACCGGCCAACGACTGGGAGGGGCGTCAAAGCCCGACCTCGTGGTCCGAGGCCGACGTGCGCTTGAGTGGGCGCTCGCCTCTGAGCCCGGGATTCCTCACGTATGCGTGGTACCTGAGACCGTCACAGTTCCAAGCGACGTTATCCGCGTCATGGAGGAGCCGCCACGCTCTGGCCCCGCCGCCGGGTTTATTGCAGGAGTTCAAGCGCTTCTTAAAGTTCTCCCCGCGGACACGGAATCTCGCTGGATCGGCCTTGTTCCCGTTGACGCCCCCTTGGCTACCCTGACTTTCCCACTCCTTCTCGAGGCCGTGGAAGAGTCAATTTCTCAGGGACATCACGTAGATGGCGTGCTCGCATGCGCGGCAGGACACCGCCAGAACTTGGTCGGTGTTTTTTCTCTGGATGCAGTCCGCAACTTCACCGTGTCCCAGTGGGTGAATCGTTCGATGCGCGCCCTATTGAAAGAGCTCGACACGATTGATGTTCAGGTCCCAGAATCATGGGTCGCAGATATCGATACACCCGTTGATTTGCAGCGCGCGCAGACATACGCAATGGACGGGGAGCTTTGCATAGAAGGAGAAAGCTCACGTGAGTGAATCGATTGAAATTCCCGGTTCGGGGAGTTTAGAGACGCTTCCAGCTCTGGAGCACCTCAACCTTGTGGCTGAGCCAGTCGCGCGTGCGCTCACGGCGCTCGAAGCGGCCAACCCCGCGGTGGCCTCGTTAGCGCGAGTAAGTGAAGTTGACCCAGAACTGGCTGATACGGAAGTTCTCACCCAGGCTTTCGGGATGGATCTTGCACTGTCTTCGAATTGTATTTTGGTTGCGGGCAAGCGCGCGGGTGAAGAAAGAATCGCAGCGTGTGTTGTGCGCGCAACGACCAACGCTGATGTGAATCACGTGGTGAAGAAGCTTCTCGACGTACGAAAAGCCTCGTTTTGGCCGCAAGAACGTGCAGTCGAGGCCTCGGGGATGGAATACGGAGGGATCACTCCGCTTGGCATCCCCGAGGCCTGGCGACTGTTGATCGATTCGCGTTGCGTGCAGGGATGGTCCTGCATCGGCTCGGGACTGCGCCGCTCAAAGCTCTTTGTTCCCGGAGAGCTCCTTGCTGCGCTTCCCGGCGTCGAAATCGTGGAGGGCCTTGGGTTTTAGTCGATTTCAGGGAACCAAATCTGAATCTCACGAAGGGCGGATTCTGCGCAATCTGAACCATGGATGATGTTCTCCATGTTCGGGGTATCCCATGCGCGACCCAAGTCGCCGCGAATCGTACCGGCAGGCGCAGTTGTCGGATCCGTTGATCCCATCATGGTGCGCATGCCTTCAATGACGCGCTGACCTTCAACAATGATGGCAACCAGCGGACCCGCACTCATGAAATCAAGAAGCCCTTCGAAGAATGGCTTACCCGCGTGGTCACGGTAGTGCTCTGCGAGGAGTTCGCGCGAGGCAACCATGATCTTCAGGCCCTTGATGATGTAGCCCTTCGCTTCAATGCGGCGCAGGATCTCACCGGTCAAACCGCGGGCGTAACCGTCTGGCTTAACGAGGATGAGGGTGTGTTCCAAAGAGGGATCCAACAGGTGCTGACGTGTAATCAGAACAGAATCGGCGCTCACAAAATCTCCTTTGCTTGAGTGAGGATGCTTCAGCATAACCGGCGATGGGTCGAAAGTCATAGCCCTACATGACAAACGAAAAAGGACTGACCGCCGTGGTCAGTCCTTTTCCGTTATCCCATCAACACAGAGCAGTCTTCCCAGAAAGTCTTCCGGAGAGATACGAGCAACTTTCATCGCCCGTTGTCTGATGCAGATAGTTTATGAAGTCTTACTGCAAGAAAAACGCGCGTTTACTGGGACTTTTCTGAACGAATTTTACGAAGTGTCAACTTCGCTACCAGAGCGTCTGCAGCCACTTATAAATTCGCGTCATTTTGCTGAGAAAAATGATCTTCTACAAATGCTGGGCCTTCATAACCATGACGGCCAAGGGTTTGGAAAATATCATCCATAATCTGCGATGGTTCCAGTAATCCCGCGGAAAACTCAGGGTGCTGAATTTCGATCGCCGCGAATCCGGCAGGGTCGGAAACTGGCTGAGTATCGTACTTTTCTCCCAGAAGACGGTTGACTTCTTCCAGATCGGATGGGGAACCGAAAATCCAGGTTGTTGCGGCGGGCCCTTCGCTTGAACGCCCAAGGTAGAGGCGCATCAGCACAACCTTCTTGCCGGCACGCGGGAAACTCTCACCGACACGCGTGAAAAGATGAAGGTCCAAGTCCCCCATTGAGCCATCGACGAGGCAATATGCGTAAGCACCAATGCCCCGGACGCTCAAGGCATCAGCAAGAATCCCCAAGAATTCATCCGGGAAAGCATCTTCTTGGAAGTAGATTCCTTCACCGCGTTCGGGGGCATGCTCGCCCATGATTTTGATGGGTAGCCCCGCCTCTTCAAGCGCCTGCGCGACTAAAGAAATGTTGTATTCGGGGAAGGGATGAAGAATTGCGGCATTCTTTCCCAGTCGTTCGACGAAAACGTAGGTAGAGAATCCCAACTCTTTTGTAATCTGCGTGCTCATTCTTCCTCCTCTAACTCCCCTTCAAAAGGCATATGCGCTCAGACATACAAGCAAAAAATCGCCGAGGCCGGGAAAGAGCCAATGGCACGCCCGGCCTCGGCAATTCTCAATCAGTTCAAGCACAATCCCTGAGAGTGCAAAACCTCAAGGACGGGCGCGGTATCAAAGGTATTTGGCAGGCCCATCTGCTCGCTAATCTGCTGAGTGAAGGCATTGGTCGCGCCCAGGCCAGCCTTACGCAGTTCGTAGTATGCGCGCACGTCTTCGTCGTACTCGGCAAGCTCTTCGAGATATGAACCCTCGACCACCGGGTAGGTGTTCTCGGAAACAGCAAGGTGCTTGGGCAGACGAGGCCGGTACGGGGGATCTTGAAGCGGGCGGCCAACCAAGAGGCCCAGAATTGGGAAGGTCATGCGCGGAAGCTTCAAGAGCTCAATTGTGCGCTGGGGTCCTCTCAGAAGAGAACCGAGATAGACCGTGCCCAAGCCCATCGATTCGGCGGCAACTTCCATATTGTGTGCGGCAAGGACCGCGTCTTCCATTGCGGCAAGGAAGAGGTTGGTCCGCTGCAAGGGAGCGATATCCAAGCCGGCTTCTTCACGGATGCGCGCATTGCGGTACAGGTCAACGACGAACATGAAAAGGTCGCCCTTGGAGGTGCCCACGTAGGGCTGCTGTGCAACCTCGGCAAGCTGATCGCGCAAAGCCACATCGGTCACGTGAATGATCGAGAACTGCTGACGGAATGACGAGGTGGGGGCGCGACGCGCAACATCAATCAGTGCATCGCGGTCCTGCGCGCTCAGCGGAGAGTCCTCAAACTTTCGGATTGTGCGGTGCGCACGCAGCACATCAATCGTTGGATTGGTCACTCCAACTTCGGGGACCTTGCGGTAGTCTTCGGCCTGCATTTTTGCTCCTTTGGTGGCAACGGTCGCTCTTATTGTCCGTTTTTCGGCTATTTTTCGCCAGTGCATCCCACTTTTGCGTCAACCGCGGATCGCCTTCCCCCTGGGACTTTGGCAGCATTGCTTCATCACAATTTGGTCGCAGTTTCGGTGCAGACTTCCGAAATGTGGAGTCTGAGATGGACGCTTTTTCAAGGATGGCTAGACTGAGACTCATGCGTAAATCTCTCATTGCAACAATGTGCATTGCTGTCATGGCAGCAACCGGCCTCGCTGCTTGCTCCAGCGGCCCCCAGTCAGCAACCAACGAAAAGATCATCACTAAGGATCCCGCTGCTGTGACCCAGACGGGCATCACTCTTCCCGAGAAGCGTGACCTTGAGTTCAAGCTCAACGGTGATGCGTCTAAGGCCAAGGTTGAGGTCGCTGACACCGAGGTCGCCGAGCAGGTCAAGGGCTCTAAGAACCTCCGCGTCCACCCCAAGAAGGTCGGTGAAACCACTCTGAAGGTCACCGATGCCAGCGGCACCGAATACACGATCCCACTTGAGGTCGTTGAAGGTAGCAACTAAGTCTCACGTCGATTCACACTTTCTCCCGGGGAATAGGACATACCTGTTCCCCGGGATTTTCGTCATTTCCATCGATTTCGCAACAACCTGTACGGAGATGCGGAGAGCGTCTATTGACCTTTAGAGTGTGAGTCACCTAACATGGGCGCCTGTCAGCAATGTGCAAAGGAGCAACAGGTGACCAGTACTTCTCCACCGGTATACGAGCAGATCGCTCAGGCGATCCGGCGTCAGATTCTGGATGGCGATCTTCCACCCGGTTCCAGACTTCCGTCCGAAAGTATTCTCTGTGAGCGCTTCTCCGTCACTCGCGGCACTGTACGCCGCGCTCTGCAGGTTCTGACCCACGAAGGCCACTTACGTTCATATCAAGGAAAAGGGACTTTTGTTACTGCACAGGATGACAAGAGAATTCTGTGGGGTTTCGGTTCACTGACAGACCGCCTTCAGGGAACCAGCGACCAGGCACGCGCTCGCGTCCTTGAGCACAGCGTAGTCACCCGGCAAAATCGCCCATTCTTGCGCCTCAAGCGACTTCGCTTGATCGAAAGCAACACGGGCGTATTCCCCGTTAGCCTTGATCTGTCGTTCATTCCAATCGATCTCCTGCCCGGTATCCAAGATATAGACTTCACAGATCTGTCGATCTATCACGTTCTGCGTGACATCTATAAAAGCTCTCCAAAGTTCTCTGTTGTCTCACTGCGCGCCCAAAGCATCGACCAAGAAACCCGAACGATCCTTGGCGAACCGGCGGGTACCCGCTGCCTTCTTCACCTCACGGGCTCTACCTACGACCACAACGGGGCATGCATTGAGGAAAGCGAAGTCACCTACTCAACTCGGGTGCAAGCAACCTTGACCATCGATCAGGTCAGGGGCCACGCAGAACCGCTTACTCTCAATGAATCAGCATCCACCAGAGGTAAGTTCTAGCCTTCGCGCTCATACAAAAGTCCCGGGGCGCAGTTCACAATAACCCCCTGGGCAAACTCCACGACCCGGGCGGGGATACCCTCCTTGGCCAGGAGCATCTCACTCATCTCCACGGCCTGCTGGTAATGGGGGATCATCATCTGGGCAAACATGATGTCCGCGTCGTTGTAATCGGCGGAGATCTCCCCGTCCGCCTCAGTCGTCGCCATGGTGGTCTCGGTCGTCTCAGCGGTAGTCGTCGCAGTGCTGGTGGCCGAGGTGGTGGTGTCGGTGTTGCCTGACTCGGTGGCCTTACCGCAGGCGGCCAGCGCCAGGGTGGAGGCCACGGCCCTCACGCGGGGCAGGGCGTGGTCACCGAGCAGCCTCCTCACTGTCGGGAGGCATTAATAATGTGACGGCATATTATATGGACGATACTGTGAAGG
>CALIZH010000349.1 GCA_938028585.1 uncultured Actinomyces sp.
CAAGGAAGGAAATTGCCCAAACCCACGAGGGAACATCAGGCAGCCAGTACGACATGACCAGTCCCGACGCGACAAGCTCAGCTGCGACGGTAATCGCCCAGTTGAACCAGTAGTTCCAGCCCATTGCAAAACCGAATGAAGGGCTGACGAAACGCGTGGCGTAGGTCTGGAAAGATCCCGCGACGGGCATGTGTGCGCTCATCTCGCCAAGAGATTGCATGAGCAGAAGGACCATGAGGCCAATAACGGCGTAGGCGGCCAAAGCACCACCGGGGCCAGCCGTTGAGATTGTTGCGCCCGAAGCGACGAAGAGGCCGGTACCGATCGCGCCACCGATCGCGATCATCTGCATGTGGCGTGCCGATAAACCACGCTTGAGTTCAGTGCGCTGGGGCTTGTCCTTGGACTGGACCTGCTGGTCAGTCTCAAGGTTCACTTCCATTGCACTGGGGTTCGGCGTTTCCATGCCGCACTCTCCTTTGGTTTATCGGTCCGCGGCCGGACGCCGCCGACTCTGGTTCCATTAGTGTGTCATCTAATGACCTATATTTTCCAATTTGTTTACCTTTTGGACACAATTGTGAGGGAATTTATATCCGTGTTACTTCGCCAACATATTCAACCAGTAACCCTAAGCACGGCAGTATCCTTGAGAAAAATAGACAGATTCCCCAACCGTATGATTGGAATAATTATGAGGCAAAACCTCCCGAAGATGTTATGGGTATGCAGTCTGTCTCTTTCAGCACTCTGCATTGGCAGTGCAAGTTACGCAACCCCTACCCTCAGCATCGACGAAAGCTACGACTTCACCACGCCTTCGCACATGAGCTACACAGCATCTATCACTGACGCGTCAGGGACTACCCTCACGGAAGACGCGTGCAGCAAGCTCCAGCTCGGTGGAGGGACCCCCATTTTTGAGTCCAATGGATCAGCTCATACATGCAGGATTTCAGCAGATTATGAGGGTTCATCGCTCTCACAGTTCCTGACCGTCACCGATACAGGTTTTTCTTTCACATCCCAAACGTCAATAATCTTGGCGGGAATCACCGACGGGGCTAATACAAGCGGCGATAGCCCAACAGTCAACATCAACGCCCAATTCCCAGAAGGATACGTACCAACATCTGCCGATACTTCCGGAGAAGTTGATCCAGCCAAGCGTGCAGTGCATTGGATTAATGCACCTTCTATAGTCAGCGCGACTGGAGAGGTCGACACTACCCAACAAGCGGCTCCTTCGGCATCAACCAATGGCGATGAGCCTTCGTCCGACGACGGAAGCCGAGGAGTACCAGGGAAGTACATCTCTATTTTTGTCTGCTTCCTTGCTGCCATCACCGCTTGGACCGTAAGGCTGCGTAAGGGGAAGGATTGTCGGCCTGCCCAGCACCAACAGCGCTAGCTAGGGCCTTTTACCCACTTCAAAAACTCTCACGTCGATACAAAACTGGATCACCTGACGCTGGTTTTGTATCCTGTCTTCGCTTTAAACATCACATATAGAGGGGGCGATTCATGAAACGCCGTATTTTTGGATCTCTTGGAGCAATTGCACTCACCGGGGCATTGGCTCTGTCTGCAGGTACCGCCAGTGCTGATTCCACCATCAGCCTTGAAGAGGAGTACAACTTCTCTTCTGCGACAAAGATGACCTACACCTTGAGGATGAGCGATTCTTCGGGCACCGTGGTCACGAAGGAGTCGTGCGAGAAGGCGCGATCCGCTGGTGCAAATACAGTTTTCAAGCAGGTGAATTCCAGCACTACCTGCGCAATTTTCCAAGACGCTCCTTCTGACGAAGTCGCAAAAATCCTGAAGGTCAGCGACGATACTTTCACTTTCGAATCACAAAGTCGCACTGTTTTAAGCAGTATCGGTTCCCGCATGGGCATTGAAAACATGAAGGTGATTGCGACCTTCCCCAAGGGATACAGGATCGAGTCTGCAGTTGTTCCAGACGGTGGCGACACACAGGTTGCCCCAACCGGTGATTCGATCACCTGGATCAATGCGTCAACGGATGTACATACCGAAGGCAAGATCTATTCATCTTCGTCATCCTCGACAAAGTGGATCCTTCTGCTGATCCTTGGAGTTGTTGTTATTGGCGGCATTGGTGCGTTCATTGTCATGAGCAACCGCAAGAAGAAAGCCCAGCCGCAAACCGACCAATTCCCCGTCCCGCCTCTCGGAGGCCAATTCCCGCAACAGGGCCAGCCCCCCGTACCCGGACAGTACCCCGAGCAGTACCCGGCCACGGCTGGACAGCCTCAGCCCGCTCAGTACCCAGCGCCGACCGAACAGCCCCAGTCAGGTGTTTCCCCCTCGCAGGATCAATACCCGCAGGCTCCGCAGCAACCTGAGCAGGGCCAAGTTCCTGAGCAAGGAGAGCAGCCAGGTCAGTACCCCCAAGCCTGAGCAATACTCGTGATACATACGGTGGGTGGCGCGTTATTTACGCGCCACCCACCACACTTTTGCACTCAATTCAGCTTCTTCAAAGCCTTTCGTTATTCAAACGATACTCAATTCGTCACAGACCTTAGTTACTGCTTATTCTGTGAGCAAGCTTCCCTCTAGACAAAGGAACTCTCATGAAGCGACGCACGATCGGGGCAGCAGGCGCCCTGGCACTCACGGCCAGCCTCGTGTTGGCAACTGGACCAGCTTTCGCAGACCCAGAGATCGCCGTGGAAGAGGTCTACGATTTCTCTTCTCCGACGGAAGCCAGCTACACAATAAGCACTATCGATGTCAACGGAGAAATCATCACCAAGGAGAATTGCGATAAGGCTCGACGAGGCACTGCAACTCCTACCTTCCGCACTGAAGGTTCATCGACGATCTGCGACGTGACCCAGAAGATTTCAGGTAGCAACGTTAAAGAACTTCTCACAACTTCGGGGAGCAAATTTACTTTCACGTCCCAAAGTGACGATGCATTCAAGAAACTATCAAAGACCATGGCGATCGATAAGATCCAAAAAGTAACTGCGAAGTTCGCTGGAGGCTTGGTTCCAACCTCTGCCGATAATGGCGGCACGATTGATAAGTCGACGGGTACAGTCACTTGGACCGATGTAACGACTTCACTCAAGGTCGAAGGCAGCACGAACAGCAAAGCGACTGCTTCTTCAACAGCGAGCTCAACAGCAAAGAGCAGTTCAACAAGCAGTGCCTCAGCTGACTCCGACTCCACCAGCGCAGTATCCTCAACGCCTGATTCCACCTCGTCTTCCTCCTCTTCTGGTTCGAAGTGGATCCTCT
>CALIZH010000350.1 GCA_938028585.1 uncultured Actinomyces sp.
GTATGGCCGTCAATGAAACGGAAGCCCCCGAGCTCCCCAGCGGTGAAATCGCTGTAGAAAAGCCACCCAGCCAGGTCGAAGCCGGCGGCATGGGTTCGATCCTTGCTACCGCGATCCCCATGATGGGTTCCATGGGTGTCATGGTCATCATGGCGCTGACTCAGGGGCAGAACACGCGAATGCTTCTGATGGCGGGCGGCATGGTCTTCATGATGCTCTCCATGGTTGGTTTCAACATCTACCGCCAGGTCTCGCAGTACCGCAATAAGGTCAACTCCCAGCGTCGCGAATACCTCTCCTATCTGTCAGAGACTCGAACTAGCGTGCGTAATATCGCCGCGAAGCAGCGAATCTTTATGCAGTGGTACCTGCCTGAGCCGGACTCACTGGTGCTTTTAGCCGAAGAAGGCTCGCGCCTGTGGGAACGCGAAGTGGGCGACGATACTTCCGTTTCCACCCGAATCGGAACTTCTGACCAGGAACTGGCCATGCGCTTGGTCGAACCCGATATTCCCCAGATGGCCAACCCAGATGTCGTCTGCCATTCGGCGATGCGCCGTTTCTTAGATGTCCACAAGACCGTTGAAGACCTTCCTTTCAGCCTGGACTTGGGTCAGTTCTCTCACGTCGAGGTCGCCGGTGATGGCGAGCGCGCTCGCGGAGAAGTCCGCTCGATGATTTGCCACCTTGCGGTTATGACGCCAGATTCGGCCCTGAAGATCGCGGTATTGACGACTCCCGAAAACCTTCCGAACTGGGAGTGGATGAAGTGGCTGCCTCATATCCGTTCCGCAGAGGTCACTGACGCTCTGGGTGGTGCGCGTATGGTGTGCACCAGCTACGCCGAGCTCGAGGATCTCTTGGGTGAGGAAATGACGACCCGAGGCCACTTCCAGCCTCGAAATGACGCAAGCCCTTGGCCGCATTTGATCGTTATTACCGACGGTGCCGAGCTTCCTCCCGACTCACACCTGGGCTCTATTGAGGGCTGTGCAGGGGTGACGATCATGAAGGTCCTGACCTCGTGGGGCATGTTCATGAACCCCACCGGTGTTCGTCTGCTTCTGCATCCCGCAAACGATGAACACACCCCCATGGAAGTTCTGCTTCTTGAGGCAAAGCCCGTGCTCGCCAACGCCGATTACATGGGAATTCCTCAGGCCGAGGCCGTGGCCCGTCGCCTCACTCGCTTCCTGACCGCCGGTGGCAGGGATGCAGCAACTCCCGTTGGCAAGCCCGATCCGAAGCGTTCTCAAGACCTCATGGAATTGCTCAATATCGGCGACATTCGTGACTTCGATGCGGATCGGCAGTGGAAGCGCCGCAATGGACGCGATCGTCTGCGCGTTCCCTTTGCTGTCACCCCCGAGGGCATTCCGGTCGTCTTGGACATTAAGGAAGCCGCCCAGCAGGGCATGGGTCCGCACGGCCTGCTGATCGGTGCAACCGGTTCCGGTAAGTCCGAGGTGCTGCGTACCTTGGTGCTTGCACTGGCGCTCACGCACTCTCCCGAGCAGCTGAACTTCGTTCTGGTTGACTTCAAGGGTGGTGCGACCTTTGCGGGCATGTCAGACCTGCCTCACGTCTCAGCGATGATTTCGAACCTGGAGTCGGAGCTGTCTCTGGTTGACCGTATGGAAGATGCCCTTCATGGTGAAATGGTTCGCCGTCAAGAGATCCTGCGTGATGCCGGTAACTATGCAAATGTCACGGATTATGAAGCGGATCGTTTGGCTGGAAAACATGACTTCCCAGTCCTTCCGGCGCTCTTCATCATCCTCGATGAGTTCTCCGAACTTCTGACCGCCAAGCCCGACTTTGGCGAGCTATTCGTGGCAATTGGTCGTCTGGGCCGATCCTTGTCGATCCACATTCTTCTGTCCTCGCAGCGCTTGGAGTCCGGAAAGCTCAAGGGCTTGGATTCGCACCTGTCATACCGCATTGGTTTGAAGACCTTCTCCGCCTCTGAATCTCGAGAAGTCCTGGGCGTGACGGACGCCTACGACCTTCCTCCCTACCCGGGTTCGGGCTTCCTCCAGCCGGGTACCGACCAGCTGATCCGTTTCCGCGCCTCCTACGTCGCAGCCCCGCCGCCGCCTCGTAGTGTGTTGCCCAGTTCGAGTTCCGAGGCCTCGCAGATCCGACTGCTTCCCTTCTCTTTGGGCGAAGTGCTGGACAACACTCCCGAGGAAGAGGCAATTCCCGAAGGCGGCCTGGTTGCGCCCGGTGATGAGCGCTGGGAGGGCATGACCGAGATTGATATTGCGGTCGCGCGCATGAAGGGTAAGGGTATGCCTGCCCACCAGGTGTGGCTGCCTCCTTTGGATGTTCCCGACACCATGGATTCGCTCATGCCCGACTTGGCTGTGGATCCCGAGCTCGGCCTCATCTCGCACGAATGGCGTGCGAAGGGACCGCTGCACATTCCGCTCGGTATTGTCGACCTTCCCCACGAGCAGCGCCGCGAGACGCTGGAATACGACTTCTCTGGGGCCGGCGGTCACATGTCGATCTTGGGTGGTCCGCTTTCAGGTAAGTCGACCGCCTTGCGTTCTGTGGTCATGGCGCTGTCCTTAACGCACACGCCGAAGGAAGTTCAATTCTTCGTCATCGATTTCTCGGGCACTTTCGCGGCTTTTGAGGGAGCAGCCCACATCGCGGGTGTTGCTTCGCGAGACGACGAGGACATCTTGAACCGTATGGTCTCTGAAATTGAGGGCATCATCGAGGACCGCGCCGCCTACTTCCGAGCGAACCGCATCGACTCCATGGCGACCTATCGCCGAGGCCGTGCACAGGGACGCTTTGACGATGGCTATGGCGATATC
>CALIZH010000351.1 GCA_938028585.1 uncultured Actinomyces sp.
AACCCGGCGCGAAATCGCATCGATATCATCCAGGGTGAAGTCCACCCCGGCCTCGTGAGCGATCGCAAGAATGTGAAGAACGGTGTTGGTGGAGCCGCCCATGGCAACGTCCAAGCTCATCGCGTTCTCGAAAGCGTGCTTGGTAGCGATCGAGCGCGGCAGAACCGAATCATCATCGTTGTCGTAGTACGCGCGGCACATATCAACAATACGGTGTCCTGCCTCCAAGAAGAGCTTCTTACGCTCAACCTGCGTAGCCAAGGTGGTGCCGTTGCCCGGGAGTGCCAGGCCGATGGCCTCGTTGAGGCAGTTCATGGAGTTCGCGGTGAACATTCCAGCGCAGGATCCACACGTCGGGCACGCATTGGCCTCAACCTGGGCAAGCTGGGCGTCAGAAACTGAATCATCCACGGCCATGACCATCGCGTCGATCAGGTCAAGGCGGTGCTCGACAACGCCTTCAATGGAAGCACCGGACTCCATAGGACCACCAGAGACGAAGATCGTCGGGATGTTCAAACGCATGGCAGCGATGAGCATACCGGGGGTGATCTTGTCGCAGTTCGAGATACACACCAGCGCATCGGCGCGGTGAGCGTTGACCATGTACTCGACCGAATCTGCAATCACCTCACGTGAAGGCAGCGAGTAGAGCATGCCGTCGTGGCCCATTGCGATGCCGTCGTCAACAGCGATGGTGTTAAATTCCTTCGCAACGCCGCCTGCTTCGCGAATCGCTCCGGCGACCAAGTCGCCCATGTCCTTGAGGTGGACGTGGCCGGGAACGAATTGGGTGTAGGAGTTGGCGATTGCGATAATCGGCTTGCCGAAATCCCCATCCGTCATTCCGGTCGCACGCCAGAGCGCACGTGCTCCGGCCATATTGCGTCCTTGAGTCGATGTTGCTGAGCGCAAAGGCTTACTCATGGATTTCTCCCCTATGACGAATTTGTAACGCCTTCAACCCTAGTTCGACCTCGGGGCGACGGCTCGCTAGGTTCACGAGATGGACGAGGCTTTGCCCACGTTTTCGCTTAAATGTCCTGCTTTTACTGCACTTTCACGGGGTCGACGAACTGTCCACTTCCTGACCAGCCACACGACCAGAGCAATGCCGGCCAGACCAAAAACGATAAGTTGGTATCGCGAAATCCATTCTTCGACGATCGCCCAGTTCGCGCCCAGCGCATATCCGGCACCAATGAGAACGGAATTCCACAGGGCCGAGCCAATTGCCGTGTACAGGGTAAAGGGCAGAAGTTTCATTCGTTCGATGCCAGCCGGAATGGAAATCAAGGAACGAACAACGGGAACGACGCGTCCCAGAAGAACTGCCAGCGGGCCTCGGCGCACAAACCACGCTTCGGCGCGTTCGATATCTGTTTCCTTGACGAAGGGAATCTTCGAGGCCAAGGAGTAGAAGCGCGCACGCCCAAACCACGCCCCCAAGGCATACAAGGCCAGCGCACCAGCGACCGATCCGAGCGTTGCCCACACAATTGCACTCACCAATCCCATGCTTCCCGAGGCAGCAGCGAAGCCCGCGGAAGGCAGGATCACTTCGCTGGGGATCGGTGGGAAGAGGTTTTCTGCCGCGACGGCAATTCCAACTCCTGGGGCGCCGAGTGCACCCACAAGCGAAACAACGGCTTGGACAATAGGTTCAAGAAGATTACTCATGCCTGTAGCATCGCGGTGCAAGGCATGGAAGAGTTTTGCTCACCCTTTGCGTGAGCTGTGAAAGCCAATCACGGCGCGGAGCACTGAACCAGTTCGCCCTCACCTGCAATACGCAGCTGATGTTCAGCGGCGGAGATGAAAACCGCCTCTCCGCGGCCCAGGGTGCACTCCCCGGCCTCGGTCGACAAACTCAAGCGTCCACGCGTCACCATTGCAATTCGTGGCCCCTCACCCGGAACACGAAGATTGCTCAGGTCAGGGGTACAGGTCGTCACGGTGAGCTCAAATTCCTGAGCCGGCGCCAAAAAACGATCCGAGTGCGGGCTGGGGTGCTCGGGAGCGAGGCGAATCGGCGGGAGCGCTGAAAATTCAGCGATTTCCACCAATTGCGCGCTATCGACGTGCTTGTGGGTGAGGCCCGCGCGAATAACGTTATCCGAGGCCGCCATCACTTCGATTCCCAAACCGCGCTGGTAGGCGTGGATCTGGCGTGGCGGGATATACGCAGCCTCACCTGCACGAAGCGAAACGGGATTCATCAGGAATGCCAAGATGATTCCAGAATCACCACCGTGCACAGCTTCCAACTCGCACACCAATTGATCGGCGCGAAGCGAAGGTGAATTACCCGATTCCATGCGCGTACGGCAGGCGTCAACAAATTCCTCGACCAGGGCTGGGGTGACGGGTGAATCGATATCGAAAACCCACGAGGCCAAGGAACGCAGGCCCCCGCGCACGGTTGAGAGCTTAAGGCGCCGGCGAAGAAGTTCAGCCAGTTCACCCTCGAGGCCTTCCAGAAGTCGGCGCGCCTTTCGGGGAACCCGGAAGCCAATGAGGGCCTCAAAATCGGTCAAGGCGTAGAGCATTTCGGGCTTATGGTTCATGTCCCGATAGGAACGGTTCGGGGCGGTGCGCTCGATTCCCAGCACTTCTTCGCGCAGGTAGCCTTCTCGAGCGATTTCCTTTGTGGGATGAACCTGAAGAGAGAGGGTCTCATCGGGTGCGATGACCTTCATGAGGAAGGGAAGATTGTTTCCAAAGGCGTAGAGGATTCCCGATCCCAGGGCTTTCTTCGGATCCTGTGCGATGAAGTCGCCCAGAGTCGAACCGTCTTGGAGGAGGGTTGGACCATCTGGGTGATTACCAAACCAGAGTTCAGAAACAGGCCGAGGCCCTGGAGTTTCGCCCAAGAATTCGGCGATTGCGCTCTGTGAGCCCCAATCGTCAAACTTGCGCCAGCCCTGAAGCTGCTGCATCCCGGTCTCCTCAACTTCTCTGTAACAGCGGCGTATCCGCGCGTTGTTACAGATGAACTATGGCGTTATTTCTTCACAAAACGCGTGGTATCTGTGAAAAGTTTAGCGTGCACCTTCTTCACGGTCCGCCAAAGCGCGCAGGGCACCGCCGGATTCATAAAGTTGATTCCAAGTTCCAACTTCAACAATGCGCCCCGAATCCATAACGATGATTTGATCGGCGTCGCGAATGGTATCTAGGCGGTGCGCAACAACAATCAAGGTTTTATCACTGGTCCGCCTGCGAATCCCAGCCAGCACGCGTGCCTCGGTTTCGCGATCAACTTGGGAGGTGGCCTCGTCAAGGATCATGATGGGGGTTTCGCGCAGGAGGGCGCGGGCAAGAGCCAGGCGCTGGCGTTGTCCGCCGGAGATGCGCTCGCCCATTTCGCCGACCTTGGTGTCAATTCCTTCACTTTCCGCGGCGATCCATTCGCTGAGGTCGACCGCCTCCAAGGCATCGTTCAGTTCAGCATCGCTTGCGTCAGGGCGCGCAAGCAGAAGGTTTGCGCGAATCGAGTCATTAAAGACGTGCGCGCGCTGCGGAGCCAAGGTGATGACAGAGCGAATGTGATCTTGAGTATCCTCACGCAGGTCCACTCCCCCGATGCGGATCGAACCGGAGTCCGGATCCCACACTCGGGCAAGCAGAGCAGCAAGGGTTGACTTGCCCGAGCCCGAGGCGCCAACGATTGCGGTTGTTGAGCCGGCAGGAATAGTGACGCTCACGTCGTGAAGCACTTGGGGACGAAGGTGTTCGTATTCCTCCGCATCATCGTGAAGACCTGAAGCTAGAGCAACCTGCGGGTAGGTAAAGTCCACGCCCGTAATCTGAATATCACCGCTGCCGGCGATGAGACGGGGACTTTCCGGATCGGGAACCAGCGCTTCGCGGTCTGTCACGGCGAAGATCCGCGCTGCCGAGGCATACGCCTGATCCAAATCCGCGGTCAGATCTTCAACAGCCAATACCGGTGCGAAAGAAGCAAGAGCAACACCAACAGACATGGTGACCTGAGCGATGCTCAACGCACCCGAAGGAAGCGCAAAGACGGCAACAAGAAGCTGGGCAACAACTGCGAGGGGAAGTAGCGCTTGATTCAATCCTCGGCGAAT
>CALIZH010000352.1 GCA_938028585.1 uncultured Actinomyces sp.
ACCTAGGTCGAAAACGTGCGATCAGCTCTCTGTTGCGGTCATCTCCTGGTAGCGCTTGAAGAGAATCGCGAGGCGCTGTTCGTTCGTTTCCAGGGCCTTGCGCGCTCCGAAAGCTCGGTCGACTACGCGATCGAGGGCCCGGTGAGCCTTCAGCAGGCTCGGGGCCATCGCCAACGGGTTGTACATGTCGGCGAGGCTGACGCCCGGCTGCTCCGCGCGTGCCTCCAGGACGCCCTGGCCGGCCGCGATGATGGCGGCGCGCTGCTTGTCAGAGACCTCGGGCAGCGGCAGGGTGTTCCAGACGATCTTGTTCGAGAAGTTGAGATCAGACTTCAGGCGTCCACCGACGAGTTTCTGCCAAGACATGAACATCGAGGAGCTAATAATTGCGAAGAGGAAGCCATCGGGGTCAATTGCTGTATAAAGCTTGTTGCCTGCAATCACCTTTTTGTCGAGATGTGCCACGGTGTAGAAATCACGTGTTTCAGCAACAACACTTGGTACGGCAAGATAACGTTCAGAGGGCTGGCGAATCTCTTGAAAAAGATACGGAGTGTTTGCGCTTTCACGAGTCGCCTTCTTTTTCGACGCATTTCTCTTTTTTTGGCAGGCATGCACGCGCGCATATAGTAGTGAACTCTTCTTGATGTCGCGAGGATCGAAATCGCTCTCTGCCATCCACAGACACCAACGATCGAATCCTTGAATCATGTCTCGGCCCATGCGGAAGGGGCGCAGGTACTTTGCCGCGATTGGGTCGGCCGCGACTTGCGGATAGTCACTGATTTCGACGATGAGGTTACCGCCATCAGTAGGTTGCGATCCACGTAGCACGGGTGTGACGGAAGATGAAATTGGATGCGTTTGTGGTTCGAGGAAGATATCAGGTCCCTCGACCAGGTAGGGGTTGATGTGCTTGACGGGCCGCGCCTCGGGATGTGCCTTGAGGCTCGAGTACGTGAACAGAATAGGCCGCGTCTTCTCGTGCGGCGCTCCCCGGTCGAAGCCCGTGATGACGCAGTGGACGGCGGCCGCTCCCGGTGCCTCGGAGGTCCACGCGAAGGTCTGATGAGCGAAGCGAATCCTCCACCCACCCTCGAGGAGAGGTCGGAAGAGAGCCGCGACGGGGGCACCCTGCGCGATCGAGTTCGTGGAGACGAAGGCGAAGCGACCGCCCCGTGGAACTGACTGGAAGTACTGGGAAGCCTTGATGAACCAGCCGGTCACGTAGTCCAGGTATCCGTTGTAAGCCTGTCCCCACACCAAGCGGAGATCAGCTGCCTGATTTGTAGATCGCTTAGACTGCCCAATAAAGGGAGGATTTCCCACGATTCTTACAGACGGAGTAGGTGGACATAGCTTCGTCCAATCTTCACGCAGTGCATTCCCGATCGTGATGTGGGCAGACGTGCTGAGCGGGAGGATCGAGGGGGCTTGGCCGAGGAGACGCTCCATCTCGCGGTTCGCCTGGTGATGTGCGAGGTGCAGGGCGGTCTGCGCGATACGTGCCGGCCACTCCTCGATCTCGATGCCGAAAAAGTGATCCAGCTGGACCATGATCTCAGCATGTTCTCCCCGGTCATTGAAGAACATCGTGGCCTGGAACTCGTCGTTATCCTTGCGGGCGAGTTCCAGCTCCCGGATACGTACCAGGATCTCGGTGTCCAGGCGGCGCAGTTCGCGGTAGGCGACGACCAGGAAGTTGCCGCAGCCACACGCGGGATCCATGATCCGTAGTTCTCTCAGCTCCTGACGTAGCTCCTTGAGCTTGGCGAGATCGTGCGTGTGTTCTGCGAAGCGTTCACGCAGGTCGTCGAGGAAGATCGGCCCAAGGGTCTTCAGGATGTTTGTCTCGCTCGTGTAGTGTTCGCCGAGCTCGCGGCGGGCCTCGGGAGATTTGACGGCCTGGAAGAGCGATCCGAACACGGCGGGACTGA
>CALIZH010000353.1 GCA_938028585.1 uncultured Actinomyces sp.
TTGTCATAGTCCACACGGAGCATGACCTTGCGTCCACTATCCAGAGTGATGACAGTTTCCTCAGGGTCAATCTTCCCGGCTACTCCGAGACCGTTGACCTCCAGATAGTTAATGAGGTACACCAGAGCGTTAGCCTGAGCCAGCCCCTCACGCGCAGCCCAAATGAGATGAGTACCAGTGGGCCACTCATCCTCAAAGTCAAGGTTCCACTTAGTAGTGAAAGTGAAAGGCTTCCCGAAAACCACCTTGGTGACATGCACCAGCACAACATCATTGTCGTACCAGAAGGCACGCACACCGTTCGCCTTGAAGTTGTCCCAGACGAAAACGCCTTCGTTGGCAGAAATGGTAGCAGTAGGCGTGAACTCCAAAGCCAGATCGACAACCGGCTGAGGTACGACATCCGAGGTAGGGTTGGCGAACTTCGAGAACGTGTAAGCGGTCATTTCCGACTCCTTGTGCGTATTCGCCAGCAACCCTGTTTTTCCTGGCTTGTGTCTCCACCCTACATGATAGGAGGAGAGGTAGTCAACACGCTACAGTGTGAACCAGGTCACGTCTACTGTGTTAGGGATACGAGCAAGTACCCCACGAGCAAGATGATAACGATCGTGGGGTACTTAGATCCAGCGCCTATAGACCTTACCAGTGTTACTGACCTCGACGTTTTCTCTAGGGTGGCCGTCGAAGTCGAGCGAGAAGACTGACATTGCTGGGGTGCAACCCGGCTTAACCTGACGCAGATCAGTTACCGCAAATTTTCCCCAAACAGCGTGATCTTTGTAGTTGAGGCCCTTCGACAGCGTGGACTCAACCAAGTCGTCGATGTCGTTGGTCAGGCTCTCAGAATCTCCTGCAACAAGGAACTTAATCTTCTTGCTAATCTAACGAATATCCTCGATATCAACCTCAACGGTCGCGCTCTCGGATCGCTTCGTGGTGGCCTTCTTGAACTTCTCCGCCCTCTTTTCAGCGTCCTCCATGCTGATGCGAGCACGCACATACCCCGAAATCAGTACGGAACCATTAGCCATCTTCTTCTCCTTACTTTTTATACTTTTTCAATTGCTCTAGCAATTCTTTTTGCGCTTCTACATCCATTTCTTGAATAGCAACTTTTAGTAATT
>CALIZH010000354.1 GCA_938028585.1 uncultured Actinomyces sp.
GGAAAGCGTGTTGGGTGCAAGCCCTCGGGGGTTCGAATCCCCCATCCTCCGCAGTTGAGCCCGGATTCCTTGTGAATCCGGGCTTTTTGTTGGTTTTGAGGAGCCTAATAAACGGAATAGATCAGAATGGTGGTGTGGGAACTCTCTGCTCCCACACCACCATTCGGTAACTTGAACAGCTACTACTGGGGTTGCATCAATATTCTTTATAGCCCAGCCGGTATTCCAAAGCGATCCTGTTTTACTTCCACCTTCGAGCTGCCTCACGAATTGCATCAACGTGAAGATAGATGTCTTCAACGACAGAGATGTCTACACGCGTTTCATTCTTGTCGTCATCAAGGAATACGAGGTACTTATTTCGTCCGTTGAAGTAACAGCGCAAGATTGGGCGCCGGTTATTGTCATCTACGAGCACGGAGAAGTAACTCTTAGCATCGCGCCATGCAATGCGCTCGGGAGGCAGCTCCGCACAGGCAATTGCTTTAACGATATAGAATGCCGCGAGCTCATCTTCGGTGGTTTCAATGTCAGAAGAGGCTCGTGTTGGTGCCTCGTTTGGTTCAGGGTCTGTAGCAATTTCAAAGGAGCTTGTCATTGCTGAGGGAATCACGGTATTACTGTCAGCTCCCAGAGCGTTCTTGAGACGATCATTAACGCGTTCCGCGAGGAACTGGTTCATTGCTTTACTGGTCAGAGGAACGAACTTCTCGAGAGCAGGTTGAGTGAGACGGCCACTGTACACACGAGATGCGAAAAGGCGGATGAAATCGCTAGATGGCTCCCTGAACTCTGCCGCAATTTCGCGTTTGATTGCTCCGACGTACTTCAGTTCTTCTGCCGCGCTCATAATTGAGTCGAGGTCAAACTGATCCTTGGTGAGCTTCCGCAGCTCAGGAAGAAGAGTTTCGTCAATATCGGCAAGATCCAAAACGAGGAATGGCTTTTCGTCCATCTTGTTTGGCTGCTCAAGATCTGTGTAGAAATTGTATTGCCGTCCATTCGTAAGGATTGCAATCCTCGCGTTTGTTACCGAGAAATAGCGGAACAGTTGTCCCGCATGTGAGGGTGTGAGATCGCCGCTGATCTTCTTGCACTCGATAAGCATTCGGACAGTTCCCGCGCCCATGATTGCGTAATCGACTTTTTCGCCGCGCTTGACTCCGATATCGGCGGTGTATTCAGGAATGACCTCTTGAGGATCAAAAATGTCGTAGCCAAGAACTGTGGAGATAAATGGGAGGATGAACGCAGTCTTTGTCGCTTCCTCGGTTTCTGTTTGTTCCCAGTTCGTTACAACGCGAGAAGCGAGGAGCGAAAGCGAGTCTTCAAATGTCATGATGCGCGCCTTTACGAATCGATCACTAGCTAGGCAGATTTGTCTGCCTAGCTAGATGATACAACTCACATAAAATATCCTGAAAATCGGCTCCTAATAAGCTGATTTGCTTGGCGGTGGCTCAAGGTACCCTCATTGTTGCAATGATTACGTTGGCCGACAGATCTTTGGTCCTTCGTGAGCCATAGCGCTGGTTCACACTTCTCTGGGTCGCCGCGTGCGCCTTGCTCTGTGTAAACTGTTCCCGGATCCTCCGCGTGACGGTATCATCCGAACCTCCCCAGGGCAGGAATGCAGCAAGGATAAGGGTGCGCTGCCGGGTATGCGGGGGATTCTTTTATATCTGCATTACTACCGCTGGCCTGGCGACAACGAAGTGACTCAGACAGTGTTCAGTGGGAAACCCAGTGGACCGCACTTTTATGATTTTCGCTGTGTTCTTGCGGCTTGTGGTGAAAACAGGACGCAAATGAGCGCGCGGGGCCGTAAAGTTCAAGTGTGACGACAGCTCTTTATCGCCGGTACAGGCCCGATACCTTCGAACAGGTCATCGGCCAGGAACACGTGACCAAACCCCTTCAGGCAGCACTGCGTGCCCACAGGGTGAATCATGCGTACTTATTCTCTGGTCCGCGCGGGTGTGGAAAGACGACCTCTGCGCGTATTTTGGCGCGTTGCCTGAACTGTGCTGAAGGTCCAACGGATACGCCTTGCGGTCAATGTGAGTCCTGTCGTGAACTGGCAACCGGTGGCCCGGGATCACTCGACGTTGTTGAAATTGACGCCGCCTCGCACGGTGGTGTGGATGACGCGCGTGACCTACGTGAGCGCGCCACTTTTGCGCCGGTGCGTGACCGCTACAAGGTCTTCATTATCGACGAAGCCCACATGGTCAGCCCCCAAGGCTTCAATGCCCTGCTTAAGCTCGTTGAAGAGCCGCCCGAGCACGTAAAGTTCATCTTTGCGACGA
>CALIZH010000355.1 GCA_938028585.1 uncultured Actinomyces sp.
GAACGCGAGCCCTCAGGGTAGAGACGGAAGTAGTTCTGAAGAGTAATGGTTGCCAGGGTCTGATTCTCAGCCTGGATCTTCACGCCTTCCTTCGCTTCGATCGCCTGGTGCATACCATCGTTGTAGCGGCGCCCAGGAAGCACACGGCCAGTGTGCTCGTCAACGATCAGGACCTCTCCCCCGTCAACGATGTAATCGCGATCGCGGTGGAAGAGTTCCTTTGCGCGAATTGCGTTATTGAGGAAGCCAATCAGCGGAGTATTAGCTGCTTCGTAGAGGTTCTCAACTCCTAGCTGATCTTCAACCTTGTCGATACCGGGCTCAAGGACACCGATAGTCTTCTTCTTCTCATCGACTTCGTAGTCCTCGTCGCGAACCAAAATATTGGCGATGCGTGCGAACTCCGTGTACCAGCGATTGACATCGCCGGATGCGGGGCCAGAGATGATCAGAGGGGTACGAGCCTCGTCAATCAGAATCGAGTCGACCTCATCGACGATCACGAAGTTATGGCCACGCTGGACCATGTCTTCCGGACGCTGCGCCATGTTGTCACGCAGGTAATCAAAACCGAATTCATTATTCGTTCCGTACGTAATATCGGCGTTGTACTGCTCGCGTCGCTCTTCCGGCTCTTGTCCAACCAAGACACAGCCCACGGTGAGTCCCAGGAAATTGTAGACGCGGGCCATCAGATCAGATTGGTACTTCGCCAGATAATCGTTCACGGTCACGACGTGAACGCCCTTACCGGTCAGCGCACGCAGGTAGGAGGGCATAGTCGCGACTAGCGTCTTACCTTCACCGGTTTTCATTTCGGCGATGTTGCCTCGGTGCAGGGCAATACCACCCATGACCTGAACGTGGAAGGGACGCTGACGCAGGGTGCGCCATGCTGCTTCGCGAACGGTCGCAAAAGCCTCAACCAGGATGTCATCCAAGGTTTCGCCTTCATTGAGGCGCTCTTTGAACTCCTCTGTTTTTCCGCGCAATTCCTCATCGGTGAGGGCTTCAAAGTCTTCTTGAAGAGCATCAACTTGCGAGGCGAGCCGGTCGAGTTGACGCAAGGTGCGTCCTTCTCCAGCTCGGAGGATCTTGTCAATAATGGACACGGGGACTCCTGGGATTGTGACCGGATGATCCGGGCGTGCGTCGAGCACACTTCTCCTAGTCTACGAATTTCCGTCGGCGCTTTCGACTTCATCCCAGCAACCGTGTCGTTTTTCTCTGAAAGCCGATTGTTCTGAACTTGTTCATCAGTGATGCAAAATCAACCCGACAACTGATATCCGACAACTCGAAGCACAAGCAATGGTACGCTGTACAAGTCAGGAAATTACGCGCGTAGAAATGGGTCTATGCGCCCAACCTCGCGATCTTCTCTTCTACGACGAGGAGCAGGTCCCTAGGTGCGAAAGAGTCAAAGTCATGTCCGAAATTCAATCGCCTCACCCCGACGCTGGAGTGTTCGCACACCGGAGCGCGATACAGTCGCCGGCTCCAACACTACTTTCGCGCACCGAAACAACGATGGAAGCGATCGAGCAGTACATCGTCGCTAATCACTTACAACCCGGAGATCCTCTGCCCACAGAGTCCGCTCTATGCGATTCGCTAGGTGTATCACGTTCATCAGTACGCGAGGCACTGCGCCAGCTCAAGGCGCTTGAGATTGTGGATGTCCAGCAAGGTCGTGGTGCTTTCGTCGGAGATATGACACTTCGCCCCTTGATCAAAACCGTTTTCCTTCGCTCCTCTACCGCTCCTGATTCTGCCGAGGCCTTGTCCCAGGTTTTGCGGGTCCGCCAAGTTTTGGATCTAGGTTTGGCAAGCGAGGCAATCCAGGCACTTCAAGGCACGCACGATGATCATCTTCATGAACTAGTCGACCAGATGATCGCAAAGGCTCAGCGCAGCGAGTTCTTCATGGACGAAGACATTGAATTTCACACCGAGCTCTTGAAGAAGATCAATAACCCCCTTGCCGAGCAGCTGGTGAATGCCATGTGGATGATTCACATGATGGCGCTCCCACAGATCCATCGAGGTTTTGAAGGGCTTCCGGAAACTGCTCGCGCCCACGAGGCCATGCTGGTCAGTGCAGAAAACGGCGATCTTGAGGGATACCGTCGTGCTGTCTTCGCACACTACGATCCACTGAACCAGGCCTTGGGTTCTCTGTCGCAAGAAGAAGACTGATCCACCGATAAATGAAAACTTTAGGGGTG
>CALIZH010000356.1 GCA_938028585.1 uncultured Actinomyces sp.
GCCCCATTGCACCTGCGAAAGGGTGAATTGCCCAACCGGCTTCCCATCAAATTCGGGCATCAAAATCAGCGAGTGGCCCTCGCGCTGATCCCGGTCGGCACGCCGCATGTAATCCCACAGGGTTGGTAGTTCTTCCACTGCTCCCTCGGGCAAGGTTGCATCCCATGGATTCAGCCAGGCGGAGTTCGCGCGTCGTACGGAATCAACACGCAGATGGTCGCGTCCCAAAAGCGGGCGAATTGTCATGACCGCAGGGGGTACAGAGGATGATGCGCGAATGAAACCTTCCGAAACTGGATCCTCAATGCGCACACTGAAGAAGGACGGATCACGCCCCCACACCGCAGCGGGTGCAAAAAGCTCGCGCAGTCCCATTCCGAGCAGGTACCCAATCAGTCCAAAACCATGCAGCGCAGAGTATCGCCGACGCGCACATTCGTCACGTCTTCGGGGACCACCGCAAGCGCATTCGATTCAGCCAGAGCCGAAAGAAGCAACGAGGCAGGAGCTCCCATCACCTTCGCCTGGTAGCCCGTGCGAGGTTCGCCCACTAGACGCACACGCACGAACTCGCGACGGCCTCGCGGCGAATACCATGAACGATCTACGCGCGCTTCAACGCTGGGGCGGTTAAGCACAGTCCAGCCCTGCATGTGACGCAGTGCGGGACGCACATAAACCTCGAAGCAGACTTGGGCGGAAACCGGGTCCCCGGGAAGGCAGAAAATAGGCGTACCTGCGCGCCCCTGGTCATCACCGCCGACAGTTCCCACACCAAGGATATGACCGGGCCATGCAGCAACCGAATCGAAGCGAACCGTACCAAGTGCCGACAAGACCTCTCGGACTGTATCGCCACTTCCGTAAGAGATGCCGCCCGTCGTCAAGATCAAATCGGCACGAACCAACTGATCTTCAATAGTTTCACGAAGAACAGAACGCTCATCAGGAACAGCAGACACGCGGAAGGTCTGCGCACCCGCATCAGTGATAGCCGTCGAAAGTGCGTGGCCGTTGGCATCGAAGACCGTCCCTGGGCGTGCTTTGCGACCAGGCTCAACGATCTCATCACCGATGGACAAAATCACCACGCGGGGACGCGGGTGAACCAGAACGCGGGATCGGCCAACGCCGGCAAGCAGAGCAACCTGACGGGCGCCCACACGGGTCCCCGCTCGAAGAACAACGGTTCCTTCTTCCACGTCCTCGGCCTTACGGCGGATGTTCTCCCCCACCGCAGGCTGAGTCTTCGCGGAAACCTTAGAAATGCCATGGTCGCTGAATTCCAGAGCAAGAACTGCATCCGCACCCTGAGGCATAGGAGCGCCAGACGCGATACGGATCGCGCGGCCTCGGATCAGGGCAGCCGGGTGAATATCACCCGCGCGGATCTCTTCCGTAACGGGCAGGACGACAGGGGCATCCGGGCGAGCGCCTTCAAGGTCAGCTGCAGCAACCGCGTAACCATCGCACGCAGCCAAATCAGCAACCGGAAGGTTGAAGGGAGCCTCAACGTCCTCTGCCAAGACGCAGCCCACAGCGTCTGGAAGTTGAACATCCAGAGGGGGCTGCTGCCCGACGGCAGAAATACAGTCTTGATAGAAATCAGCGACCGAGCGCATTACAGACCTAGAACTTTCGCCAGACGGCCTTTCAGCTGAGTACCGGCCTCGTTGACCAAGAACTCAGCCAACTTCGGACCGAGCTTCGGGTCTTCCAAAGCCAAGGCAATATTGGCCTCGAGGTAGCCGAGCTTGTCACCGGTGTCGAAACGACGGTCATTGACAACGACACCGTACAGGCCGCCGCCGTCCTCGGGATCGCGGTCGATCAGGCGCGCGAAACCATCAGTCAGCTGATATTCGCCACCGCGACCGGGCTCAATCTTTGTCAGTTCATCGAAGATCGCGGGGTCGAAGACGTAGCGTCCAACAACCGCGTACTCACTCATGACCTCTTCAAGCGGTGGCTTCTCAACAACGCGATCAATACGCATAAGATCGCCATCCTTGAGGGAAACACCTTCGGGGATCTCCAGAGGAGTAACCGAAGTCGACGCGTAGGCAGTCGCCTGTTCAGGAGTCACGCGCAGAAGTGCGACAACCGAACCACCAAGAGCATGGCGCACATCAATCATGTGCTTGAGCAGCGTGGAATTCGGGTGCATGAGGTCGTCAGGAAGCATCACAGCAAAAGGAGCATTTCCGACATGCTGACGGGCCTGCAAAACAGCATGTCCCAGACCCAGCGGGTGACCCTGGCGCACCGAGTGCATGCGCGCAAGCTTGAGGTATTCACGGGAGAGGGCAAGAAGCTCATCCTTGCCTGCCTTCTCGAGCTCATTTTCAAGACCGGGATCGGCATCGAAGTAGGCTTCGATGGATTCCTTACCGGTTCGAGTCACGAAGAGCATATCGTCGATACCGGCATCCGTTGCCTCTCGAGCGATATATTCAATTGAAGGACGGTCAACAACAGGCAGCATTTCCTTGGGCACAGACTTTGTGATTGGCAGGAAACGCGTGCCGCGTCCGGCGGCCGGAACAACCGCGTGACGCACAGGTACATTTCGATCTGTCATAGTCACCAGAGTAGTCGAGGAAGGGGCATGGGAGCGAAATGACCATGCATAAAAACTCACTTCGCACTGAAATTCGTGCACGTAGGAGCCAGCATTGGGATTCCCGAGGCCGCGGTGAGGCACAGGGTGAGCGTGACGCTTTGGCCGCACATTTCCGTCAAGCGCTCGATGTTTTTGGAGTGAGTCCCAGCAACGAGCATCCCCTTGCAGCTTTCTATCCGATGGAGAAGGAACCGGATGTTTCTGGAATCCTTGCTGCGTATAACCCTGTTCTGCTCCCCGTTCTTGCACGCGAGGACGGCACGCTGCTGCGCGAACCCCGCTGGGCCCTTCATTCCCGAGGCGACGAGCTCACTCGCCCCAACCCGCGCTTCCCAGCCCAAAGCCGCGCACCTATCCGCGAAGCCCAGGCTCTTGAAGCGGCCTCGGTTGTCCTCATCGCTGGTCTTTCAGTCGACGAGGCCGGAACTCGCCTTGGCCAGGGCGGAGGATGGTACGACCGCGCACTGTTATATAAGGATGCGTCAGCCCCAGTCGTTGCTTGCATTTTTGATTGGGAGTATCGAGGAAAAGAATTGCTCCCCCGCGAGGATCACGATATTCCGGTAGATGGAGTCATTACTCCATTGCGCTTTATTAAACTGGGAATCAAGTGAATAGCTCCTGCACAGGCTGGGCGCAATCTGTGAGGAAGACTGCGTATTTTGAGCTTCCCAAGGCACTGGTGTAGCCGATAGGCTTTCTCCTTGGTTGACGCATGAGCGTCACGCAACACGTGCGAGTTCGGTGATTCCTAACTGGACTCAGAGCTGAATATCAACAACTCAAGGAGTTTTCCATGCTCAAGGGCTTCAAAGAATTCATTTCCCGCGGAAACGCTGTTGATCTTGCCGTCGGTATGGTGATCGGTGCTGCCTTCACCGCAATCGTCACCGCTCTGGTTGAGAAGTTCCTCAACCCCCTCATCGGTGGTCTGGTCGGCAAGCCGAACTTCGACAGCTTCCTGGAGTTCACCGTTGGCTCGGCAACTGTTCAGCCCGGCGCCATCATCACTGCACTGGTCAACTTCCTGATCGTTGCCTTTGCACTGTACCTCTTCGTGGTCATGCCGATGAACGCTCTGAACGCTCGCCGCAAGAAGGAAGAGGCCGAGGAAGCTCCCGCAGTTTCCGAGGACGTCCAGCTGCTCTCTGAGATCCGCGACCTGCTCAAGGCTCAGAGCAACAACTGATTGTTCGCCTGAAAACGTCACGGTGGTGGCAACCATTTGGTTGCCACCACCGTTTTTCTATGTCATTCTGCGCCAACTAAATCCGCGCTTGGGAGTGCGGAGGGACGTTAGCGGCGAGGCGGGCAGTATTCGACTGATCCGCCTCGCCAACTATATGCGCCTTATCCAGAGCATCCTGGCGTTCTTGGTCGGAAACTCGATCCTCTAGAGAGGTTGGGATCCCCCGCGAAATTAGCCTCTCATCAACTTCGTTGACGAAAAGCACACGCCTGCGCTTCCGTGTGCGCCTCGCCTCAGAGGCGTCACTCACTTCTGATTCCTACGAATCACATGACGCAAGACCGCATCGGTCTGAGCACCGCGACGAGTCAGTCCGAGTGCACGCCAGAGCTCATCAACGGCTTCTTCTTCACCGCGCACAACACCATCGGATACCACCCACAGTGCGATCTCATCCAATTGATCATCGCTATATGCTGCCAGCGGCAAACCGCGTGCAATCGCGGGACGCTCTCCACGCGCGCTATCAGCATCGTTTTCAGACTCAGCCACGGCCTCGTTCTCACGAGTATCCTCAACCAACTCATCACGGCGCTGACGAGCCTGCGAGGCCTCGTCATCTTCCTGATCAGCGTGCGGAGCCTCGGCAGAAACAGAAGCAAAAGCATCTTCTTCTTCAGCTACGCCAAACTCAGCGTCAGGATCCTCGGGAAGTTCAAGTACTGGCGCGGCGGGACCGTTGATCTCATCAACTGCATCCAGCACCAACTGGACAATGCGATCCGTTTCCTTTGCGGGGTCAATGAAAACGGCCATCGACAATGCGATATGCACCTTCCATCCCTGCTCCTCAAGCATCGAAGGCCACAGGCGATCGCGCACACGTAATGAAGGCTGAGCAACATACTCATCGTCATCAGTAAGAACCGCGAGAAGCAGACGTCCCGGAACCTCGGGGTGTCCGATCGCAAGGGGGATCCGCAAACCACCGGGAATACCGATATTTGCAACAACCTCAAGACCCAAGCCGTACAGGCGATCCGCAAGGTCGATGAGCAGACGATCCGGCTCGATCTCCAGGGTCGGCCAGGCATCAATACCCACGCCCGACTGTCCTTGAGCAATCTCTAGCAAATCGACCAGCATGAGCGCACCGCGCTGGGACAAACGCGAAGTATCAATCTCTTCGGGTCGAATCGAAGAGACAACAGTCAGATCGCCGCGCACCGAGCGCAAGACATCAGCCATTACTCCCGCACCCGCAGGGGAAGAAAAAACGCCAAAGTGGTGAATAACGCGACCGTGAGGAGTCTTCGCGAAACCAACAGAAATAATGACGTGGTCGCGGCCCAGGCCTCGTGCACCATCGGGGTCAACAACCACGAAAGGTTCCACGCGCGCGGGATCAAAGAACGAGGCCAAGCCGGGCTCGGCGCCGATCGTGCGCGTCAGTTGGGCGCGGATACGCTCAGCGTGCTGTGCATTCAACGCGACCACAGCAAGAGAACGATCAGGGGTTGAAGTCGCGTGCTCAAGAACAGCCTCGACAACGGCATCAACTTCCACGGAAGTCGACTCAACGGCCTCACTTCCCGGAGTCGGCATTCCCGTGCCCTCTGTCCACACCGCGGTCACCGGAGCACTGGCAGAAGTCCAAGGAACCGGAACACCCGTGTGATCAACGCGGTATCGGGCAAGAAGCAATGCCATCTGATCGTTCAAGCGCGTTGGGCGAACATCCATGCGCACGTGCGGAAGAACCTCGGCCAGGGCCTCGACGGCATCCTCACCGTGTTCCTGCGCAAGATCGGCAAAGACGACTACCTGCGATGCTCGCGAAATAATCGGAACCAGTTCTGCAATGGGGAGCTCATCGATGCCGTCCAAAATAACGACATCGACCTGTTGCTGTTCAGGCAGAATTTGAGGAACCAGCGTCGGAACCGTCAAAACCGCGGGAATAAGCTTCCACGACAAGGGGAATTGCGCGTACAAAGACGTCAGCGGATGCTGGTCTTGGACGGCCAATTCAAGAGCACGCAATGCTTGCGGATCATCGGCCAAAGCCTGCGTACGTACCCGATGCAGACGCGAAATGACCTGCGGGACCAGCGATGCGACCTGACGGCGATCCAAATCGCGACCCTCGATCAGGGTTTGCTCCAAAACGGTAGGATCAAAACCACCCAAGCGCGAATCGGTTGCCAGCATCAAGCCCAAGATCGAGGCCCACCACGCTAGGTCAAGTTCGGCATCCAGTTGGTCGTCAGCGACATGACGCTGACGAAGATCTCGGGTCAGCGGTTCAAGACCGAGCTCGGACAGAGCCTTCAATACCGCAACGCGACGAGGAAGTTCGTA
>CALIZH010000357.1 GCA_938028585.1 uncultured Actinomyces sp.
AATCAGACCCTTGAGACCCTAACCACCTAGAATTAAACCAGTCCAACTTTCGGGGTTCAGTGCATTCAAAGCTAGTATCCGGTGTCTGGGGCTGAGTTAGAAAATCGTTGCACGCTCACCATGCCCCGACTAAGGATTCTGCTATTGCCTTTATTGTGTGGCGACAGGGTTTGCTCTACAGCAGAGACTTATCTCGCCCACCCAGCTTAGGGTCCTTGAAGCGGATGCCGATCTCCGAGTCTACTAGCGCCTCTTGGCTGGCGGCGATGCCCTACTGCCAGAGTCGTTAGGTGAACTCGGACTTTCGGACCCAGGCGGCCGTGCGAATTAGCCGAGACTTAATTGTCCAGCCGCCGGCGACGAAGAATGGGTTTAAGCAGCTTAATTGTGCCGTGAAAGTTCCGGTGTTTTCAGATTCTGGTGTAAGCGTCAGGGTCACCTCGTCGAAATCGAGGAAACGTCCTGCTACTGGTGCCCAGGCCTTGTAGACACTTTCTTTTGCACTAAAAATCAGACGATTCCAGCAAGTTATTTCGCCTAGATCTCTAAAAGAATCGACGGTGTCAAATTCAGTTTTTACAAGTATTCGTTTGTCTAACCCCTCGGGAAGGGGGAGTGCGGGTTCAGCGTCGATGCCTATTCCAATGAACTCGCCTCGCAAAGCCACTGCGGCCGCACGATAATTTTTGGTATGGGTCATTGACCCGATGATGCCGGTAGGCCAGGTAAGTCCTCTAATCGGCTCTGCAATCAGCACAGGCCTTTTCAGGCCCAGGCAAGATAACGCTTCTCGCGCGCAGGCTCGAACCGCGATGAACTCTTGCCTTCGCTCTCTGCTTGCTCCAGATATCCAAGCTTCTTCCTCGGGGTAGAGGTCTTCGTGCTCAACTCCCCAAGTTTCTTTGCCTGATGTGAGGAACGGGAAGATCATTTTGAAAAGATTTGCATTTCTAAAAGCGGTCATGGTAAGCTAAGCCTAGCATAACCTGAGTATGGCTGAGTGGAAGGAACTATTCCTAGCCAGAAGAGATAGTTAAAATTCTTACGAATGGAGGCCCGGATGGGTGTCGATAGCCCTTCGAAAGCAAACGAGCAAGACATCAACGCATCCAAGAAATCCAATTTTTCTAGAGCATTATTAGCATCCGTTGCAATAGGTGTGGCTGGTTCGTTCATTATTGTTCCCCTCACATACCTGCAAATGGTTGCGACTCTCGCACACAGCTACGCAGTCGCCGCTACTTTGGGGTTATGGGTCATTCCCTGTCTGCTGCCGCTTATATTAGTGAAGCGTGGCGGCTCGTCAATCATCGCCTGTGCCGCAATTGGGGTCATCTCTGCTGTAACAACACCATTCGGGATGTCGGCAATACCTGCGTTGTTGTTTGAGGGGTTAATTGTTGAAATCCCATTCCTTGTCACCCTCTATCGCAAGTGGTCAACACTCCAATACTTCGTGTCTAGCGTTTTGTTAGGCGGCCTCATGGGATACATGGTTCCCATAACACTGGGAATTTCAGAAAGTGGTCTCTCACTTTCCTGTATGGCAATCTCCACGGTGTCCTCCCTTGCCGGCACCTGGCTTTCGCTTTTTATTGCCAAGAAGATTCAGCATCGAGGCGTGCTGATAATTAGTAGTGAAGCGACACACATGTGATTGAAATTCTTAACCTGAGCATTTCCTCTTCATTTGGAGATGTTCTAATAAAAGATGTCTCTTTTTTCTGCAAACCTGGCAATATCCATGTGATTAGTGCTCCGGCAGGTGGCGGAAAAACAATAGTTGCGCGTGCACTATGCGGGCTGTTGCCTGAAGGGTTGCAGCAAACCGGAACAATCCGCTGCCCGGAGGCGGCATACGTTGGGGAAGACCCTGACGCTCAGATTGTCACGCTCACTGTGGCCGATGAGGTTGCTAGCGCTCAAGAATTCGCCTGCGTGCCATCCAGTGAGATAGTCGAGCGGTCTAAACGAGCCTTACAGCTAACAGGTCTTGAAGGACTTGAGTCTAGGAACCCGTGGACGCTATCTGGCGGTCAGAGACAAAGACTCGCGATAGCCTGCGCAATCGCGTGTAAACCGGGAGCTATAGTGCTCGACAGCCCATGCGCGAACATCGATCCTGTGGGCAGGCGCCAGGTTTATAAAATACTGCGAGATCTAGCTGACGACGGAACAACTGTTGTCATTTTTGAACAGCGCACAGCGTTACCCGAATGGGCAGATGAACTCAGTACGCTGCCACAGCAGGTAGAACGTCGAATGGGTAATGTCCACTTGTCGGAAATTTGGTCATTTAGTAAGGGCCTTGTCCAGACTCCGAAGATAGAAATTGACGCAATATCGCTGGGCAAGAAAACGAAGCGACTAGACGAAGTAAGCATGAGCCTTGACCCCGGCAAAATTCATCTTCTTACGGGTCCTAACGGCTGCGGCAAGACCTCCATAATGGCCATTCTGTCAGGTGCAGCGCGGCCCACTGAAGGAAAAATCAGAGTTGATGGCAAATCCGTCACCAGAGTGCCTGACGGATTAGTATCCTGGTCGCAACAAAATCCTGAGCGGCAGTTCGTTCAAGGCACGATTGGCGACGAGATTAAATACGGACTCAAGGTCAGTGAATCAGATGGGCCGCTTTCTGTAGAACAATTGACTGACCTGCCAGGAATCTTCGGTTTCTCAGCCGAGGAACAGGGATCTCCATATTGCATGAGCGCAAATAGGAAACGTCAACTGTCGGTTCTGCTGGCCTTACTATCCAACA
>CALIZH010000358.1 GCA_938028585.1 uncultured Actinomyces sp.
GCTTAGTATCTGTAGATCAGAGGGTGGGCAGGCCGGGAGGTCTACCCACCCTCGTACTCTGAGGAGTTTATTGAGCCATGACATCGGTGCCACGGTTATCTCACGACGACAGCGATACCAATATCGCGAGTGAAACCGCGCAGAAGAATACTTCTTATCTGACCGGTGTTAATGGCCTTAGGGCTCTGGGAATCATTGCGGTAATTCTTTACCATCTCCGGCCGACTTCACCTGCTCCAGGAGGCTTCATCGGAGTCACATTGTTCTTTGTGATTTCCGGCTTCCTTGTCACCCGTTCGCTTCTTCGCGAATTGGATGCTGAAAATGAGATTGCGATTGGACGCTACCTTATTCGGCGCGTCTCTCGCCTTTGGCCATCAATGGTGGTTGTGACCGCTTTTTCAGCCATTGCATCGTTTGTGTTTTCTCCATCGTTACTCGTGAAGATGCACGACGATGCCATCCCGGCGCTTGCGTTTTTCTCAAACTGGTTCTACATCTTTCGTCAAGTTCCGTATTTTGCTCAGGCGGGATTACCCTCACCTCTGACTCATCTTTGGTTTGTCGCGGTGATCATGCAGTTTTACCTGCTGGCTCCGGTGATTGTCTTATTGCTCAGAGAGCTCTTCCGCTCACGGTTGCGTGCATCCATTGCTCTCATTGTTTTGGTATGTGCTTCTGCCATTGAAATGGCGCTTCTCTTTGCACCCGGTACAGATTCTTCTCGTGTCTACTACGGTCTTGATACGCGTCTGGCTGAACTTTTAGTCGGTATGGCGCTTGCCTATGTCGATTTTTATGTTCTGAATGCATCTCCTCGCGTGCGTAGCCTTCTCTCGCTTTCATCGTGGTTTGGTCTGGCTTTCCTTGTCCTCGTATCGATTTATGCACGCGGCTATATGACCTGGCTCTATCGCGGTGGTTTTTTCCTTTCGGCCTTGGTGAGCGCGCTGTTGATCTGTGGTGCGATGCTTCCCGGAGCTTTTTCTCGGCTGCTCTCGTTTCGTCCGATTCAGCTGATTGCTTCACGTTCGATGAGTGCCTATATCTGGCACTACCCATTAATCCTTCTGATGAACCCTGCGCGCAGAACCTCTGCACTTCCATGGTGGGGATGGGTTCTTGAACTTACAGTTTTCCTCTGTGTTGTCGAGGCCGCCTACCGCTTTGTTGAGAAAGCGCCATCGTGGGGGAGCTCGCAGACTTGGCGAGCGCTTCGCGGAGGGAAGCAAGAAAGTCGTCGTGTACGAGCATGTGCGTCACTACTCGTTGGTGGCTTAACCTTGAGCCTCATGACAGCTTGCGTTCCCAGTCATGTTTTAGAGTCTGGGTCGAAGAAAGTTTCGTCAACTCTTGCCTCGCCCACTCCCTCTGCTTCACAAGCTGAGCCTTCCGCCGCTCAAACGGAAACGTCAGCGACTCCAACGCCAGTTCAGCCTCGTTTCCATGAGAAGAATGGAAAGGTAATCGAGCCGCAGGCTGCAGTCATCCCCGATAACTATGATCCCTCGCAATGGCAGTGCTCTGATGAAGAGGGCACGTGTTCTGTGCCCTTTGTGCTGATCGGAGATTCAGTAGCAGAAGGTGCAAGTTATTACTGGATACCGGCGGTATTTCCCGATTCTTTTACCGACACGGAGGTTGGGCGTTCCTTCGAGAAGGGGATTGTAGTTTATCGTGAGGATCTTGCACAAGGGCATGATGGGACACCGGTGATTGTTGCACTTGGTGGCAATGGGCCGATCACCTCTGTGGAGTCTGCGGCCCCGCTCATCGAGGCGGCGGGGGAGCGGCCAGTCTTCTTCGTTACCGTACGAGCACCCCATCCTTTCCAGGATGAGAATAATGCGTTGATGTATAAGCTCGCTGAGAAGTATCCCCAGGTCGGTATTCTCGATTGGTATAAGTTCAGTGAGGGCCATGACGAGTATTTCTACGATGATGGACAGCATCTAACAGAAGACGGTCGTAAAGCCTATGTGCGAATGATCGAATACGGCCTCATGGGACAGGATAATTAGACATATTCTGCTCATTGTGGAATACTCATGGGTTCATCCACGTTGGGTGACATATAAGGCCTATGCCTTGAACGTATCTACAAGCGATTGCCTGCGCACCTTGAGCGCATATCCGTAGATACAGATGAAGAATGAAGAGGAGGAAGAAATGAATCAACTCAATACGAAAATCTCGGTCCGCGCGGCTCATGGTCGCCAGCAAGCTCTGAATCTGCCAGTGGCTCAACTCAGCGATGCCGTTCGCCCCTGGTATTCAGACTGGAGCGATCAGCGAATTCAAGAAGCACTCGATAATCTGGCACGTCCTGAAATGCGTGATCGAGCTGCAGAGTTCTTGGGTTTGGAACTTATCCCCGCTGCCTGAGATGTGATTTGTCTCTCTATGGTCAACTCCGTCAACCATGTCGGTTGGCGGAGTTGATTCATTAACAGTCTTTTTTGTTGCAATTTCCACAGCGCTAAACCGCATGATCCCGAAGAAAAAGCGGCTCAAAAGCATCGGAAACTTTTAAGCCGCAAGGTGTCAGATCTAGACATCCTGGTACCCCGAGTGGGATTCGAACCCACAACAAGCCGGGTTTGAGCCGACCGCCTC
>CALIZH010000359.1 GCA_938028585.1 uncultured Actinomyces sp.
AGCATCGGGATGAGCTCGTAGTCCACGATCGAGGCAAGGGCCGCGTCGGTGCAGGTCTCACGTTTCATGTTGCAGAAGTAGCTGTGGCCGATGCAGAAGCCCTCGCCGAGAGACTCATCCTCGGCGATCGCACGGTTGAGGGATTCAACCTCGCGCACCAGGGCCTCGAACCTTGGATTGTCGAGGCCGGCGCAGTACTCACGGAAGCGATCAGAGTTGAAGGCGGGGCGCAGCTCCACGAAGGCGAAGCGGCGGCGCAGCGCGTAGTCCAGCATCGCGAGGCTGCGGTCCGCCGTGTTCATCATGCCGATAATGTGGACGTTCTTGGGCACGTAGAAAAGCTCGCGCGAGTAGAGGAGCTGGAGTTCGTTTCCGCGCTTATTGCTCTCGATGAGCATAAACAGCTCGCCGAAGATCTTGGAGAGGTTGCCGCGGTTGATCTCGTCGATGATAAAGAAGTAGGCGTTCTCCTCATCCTCATCCTCAGCCGCTTTCTTACAGAAGGAGTAGAAGGCCCCCTTCACTAGCTCGAACCCCGCGCCGGAGGGGCGGTATCCCTCGATGAAGTCCTCGTAGGAGTAGCTCTGGTGGAACTGGATCAGCTTGACGCGCGAAGCGTCCTTGACGCCCATCATCGAGTAGGCAAGGCGTTTGGCGGCATAGGTCTTACCGACGCCGGGCGCACCCTGCATGATGATGTTCATCTTAGTTTTCAGCAGGCCCACGATCGCGTCGTATTGCTCGCGGTCCATGTAAACCTCTTCGAGAAATTTCTCGGCGGAATACTCGGGGAATACCGCCGTCAGTTCCTCTATAGCGGCAGCTTCTTCGCTGTCGAAAAAAGAAGATTCCATCAGCGTAACGAAGACCTGTTTGTAGGTGACGTCAGTGAGCGTCTTCATCGGTAACTGCTCGTCGATAGGCCACTGTCCAGTGTGGGTCCAGCGGACCTCGCGGATGTTCGGATAGTCGCTACCCTCAGCATCGTAGACATAGTTGCCCGTCACGACACCCCGTCCGACGATCTCTGCCTTGCCTTTTTTGACGAATACGACGTCGCCCGGCTTCATCTCGTTCGCAAACTGCCACAGGGCGTGAATGTCATTCTTCTGAGTACCGTTTTCGGGATAGGTCTGGAGCATCTGCGCCTTCAGATCTTCCTTATGCGCATAGGCGCTCAGGTCCCCGATCTCACCCCACGCCAACCCCATAATTCCACGCGCGTAGAACTCCTCCCACATGCAGGCTCCCTCGCCCGGCGCGTACAACCAGTAGCGCACGGTCTGCACACCATCGTCGCCGAGGGCAGCTGCCTGGGTGATTTCTTCCTTGTCTTTGTTAGCCTGTTTGTTCTCACGGTTGACCTGTTCGGAAACACGCCACACATATTCTGAAAGCTCGGGGAAGGAGGAGTAGTCGTAGGTTCCGGAGTCCAGAACCGACAGGATACTGTCACAAATCTGCAAGTATTCAGCCGATTCAGGTGCTTTCTTTAACGACGCCACAACAGAACGAACCGATGACGGCATCCGGTCGGGCAGCGTGAGGAACCATCGGTCTCGTTTGCTCAGGTTGACGTAGGAGTACGGACGGATCCAGAAAAGACCCATCGTGACGTTCCAGCTGGCGTGGCGCTGTTGGAGAACTGCATCGTAGGCCTCACGGAACAGTGCCTCTGTCCGCCCAGTCGGCTGATCCGCGTGGACGAGGGCCGCCGCGAACAGGTCCCACAGCCTTTCGATATCCCCATCGTCCCGGCGTACCTGGTCGTAGAAGGTCGCGTTGATGTTGAGCAGCGTAGGGACACCGACAAAATCATCATGCAGCGAAGCTTCCACACCAAGAGCACCACCGATCCCGAGGGCAACCACTCGGCGCTTGTTATCCGTGAGGCCTCGATTGAAGAGGCCATAGACAGTGAAAGGATCAATATCCGTCGGAATACCGCCGGAGTCAAGCGTCGGCAGGTCCATGCCAAGTTCGGCGTAGATATGCTGCAACGTCGCAATAAGAGCCTGCCGGTCATCCTTGAAGGCAAGCAGTTTGTCCGCTAGTTCCATGAAAAAGCGCGGCCATGAGTACTGGCTATCCGTCGTCATGGCCACACCCTACCACTGGCATGACCGGCAGCACGCCTACGAAGACGTTCAACTACGCTTCGATAGTCCTCTCCAGTACGAGTGTCAAGAGCAAGACCCTCCAGGGTATCTAGCTTTGCACTTGAGAAAAGACACTAGCAGCCTGCATCACTAGTCCGACCAAGGCGTTAATCACCGGGTATCCGACAATGAGACTTGCTGCGATCTCAGCCAAGCCCGGCTCAGAATCCCTATTTATGGCACCGTACGCGACAAAGATAAGTACACCAAAGTAAATCGCAGCGCCGAGATTAACCACCCACATAATCAATGGATTAGAAGCTTCCTCACCAAAATTATAGTTATTGAGGATCATCATCTGCACAATTTGCGGAACAACGAACAGAAGAAGAACAATGCCGCGCCACGACCGAGATATCGAGAGTCCAACCTTCAGGTGTCGAATCAGCAGCCACAGCGCAAGCGCGGGCATTACAAACACAGCCTTACCCAGGCCAGTTGCCCCCAGCAAGCGACTA
>CALIZH010000360.1 GCA_938028585.1 uncultured Actinomyces sp.
GGAGCACAACGACCGCCTCGAGGAAGCGCGGCGAGGCTTCGAAGGTGACGGCCTGGTCTATCCCCAGATGAAGCTTCTTGATATGGGGTTTTGGCAGGTTGGCTACGACCAGGAGACCAAGGAGTGTGCGTAGCCGCGTGGGAACTCCTGCTCACTGTGTGCAGACAGATCTTCGGCCGCAAATATGGGACACCGTACTGCCGTTGTACGAAACCGACCGCCGAATATCCCGATATATGATAGTGGCAGTGAGGTTCTCAGGCCTCACCACCACTAGTTAGTCACTGACGCGTGGGCTTCGCTCCCTCCAATCGGCGATGGAACAAGAAGTTAAACGATCAAGAAGCAGAGGAGTAATGCTACGATTTCTTGTGAAAGAAGCTCGTCAACGAAGGCTGACTGAAGCGCGATCTTCAGGTCGAGGCAGACATCAGTACCGGCACCGTCGCCAAGCTCGATGGAAACGAGAATGTCACTACCACCGTGCTCGTTGAAATCGCTGAAGCATCGGTCCGAGAACTGATCAATATCGCGGAGATTGTCGAAGACATGGAGGAGGAGAGCAATGTCAAAGCTCACTGAAGAGGATGTCAAGCTCAGGTTCATTACACCTGCGATCACAGAGACGGCTGGTTGGCGTAAAGAGCAACTTCGTATGGAGCTTGTCATCGCTCCTGGCCAGGTCATCGTTCAAGGTACCAAGACCAAACGGGGCGAGATCAGCAAAGTGGATTACGTGCTGCTTGGTTCGAAGTCGCGTAAGCCGCTTGCGGTTGTTGAAGCCAAGGACATGGAGCACACTGTTCGTGCAGGTCTGCAGCAGGCACTAGGTTATGCAGCGAAGCTTGACGCCCCGTTCGCCTACTCGTCAAACGGTAAGGGCTTCATCGAGCACGACTTCTTCACCGGCGTTGAGCGAGAGATCGGCTTGGATGAGTTCCCTACCGAGGATGAGTTGTGGCAACGCTATCTGGTTGGCAAAGGACTTGACGCTCAGGGTGCGGCACTGATTGCTGAGCCATATCATGTTGACCCGTTCAAACCGCAAGAAGCTCGCTATTACCAGCAGGTAGCGGTAGACCGCACGCTGGAAGCAATCGCACACGGCGACCGCCGTCTACTCCTGGTGATGGCCACCGGTACCGGCAAGACATTTACGGCCTTTCAGATTATTTGGCGGCTCCTCAAAGCTGGAACAGTGAAACGGGTACTGTACCTTGCTGACCGCAACGTGCTGATCGATCAGACCATCACCGGCGACTTCGAGCCGCTCTCTGGCCGCATCACCAAGGTCAAAGGCAAGCACTTGGATTCCTCTTACGAGGTTTACATGAGCCTGTATCAACAGCTCGCTGGTGAGGAGGGTGAAGAACCATTCCGACAGTTCAAACCAGAGTTCTTTGACCTCGTCATCATTGACGAGTGTCACCGTGGATCAGCACGCGAAGAATCGCTGTGGCGACGTGTCCTCGACTATTTCTCTAGCGCCATCCACATTGGTATGACGGCAACACCGAAAGAAACCAAGGAAGTGTCGAACATCGACTACTTTGGTGAGCCTGTCTACACCTACAGTTTGAAACAGGGAATCGAGGATGGCTTCCTCGCTCCGTATAAGGTGATCCGTGTTGGCTTGGACGTTGACTTGGAGAACTGGCGACCGTTCGAGGGGCAAGTCGACGTTGATGGCAACGAAGTTGAGGATCGCGAGTACAATGTCAAGGACTACGACCGTAACCTCATCATTGATGAGCGCACCCAGATGGTTGCCAAGTACGTGACGTCCTGGCTGGAGAAGTACGGCACTGATTCGAAGACCATCGTCTTCTGCGTCGATATTGAGCATGCTGAACGAATGCGCCAAGCCTTAGCGAACGAGAACCTTGAACGGGTCATCGAGGACTACCGGTACGTCATGAAGATCACCGGAGATGATAAAGAAGGCAAGGGTCAGCTCGATAACTTCGCTGACGTCAACGAGCAGTACCCGACACTGGTGACCACATCGAAACTGCTCACCACAGGCGTCAACGTCAAAACGATCAAGCTCATCGTCTTGGAGTCCAACATTGGGTCGATGACGGAGTTCAAACAGATCGTCGGACGCGGCACCCGGCTCGATCCTGAGCATGGCAAAGAGTTCTTCACGATCATGGACTTCCGTGGATCGACCCGACTCTTCGCCGACCCGGATTTCGACGGTAACCCAGCAGGCAGCATAGACGTGCCTTTGCCCGAGCCTGGAGATGACGGCGAGATCCCCGAACCCGAATGGCCAGAAGACGACGAAACCGTGGAAGACCCCGGGTCTGAAGATGACATCGAGGACTTCGGCCCAGATGATGTGATCATCTGTGATCCGCCTTGGATCGACGACCCAGCCCCTGAAAAGCAAGGCAAGGTGCGAGTTCGCGGTGTCGAAGTCAAACTGCTCAATGAGCGCGTCCAGTACGTCAATCCCGTCACCGGCAAACTCATGACCGAATCGATCCGCGACTTCTCGAAGCGGTCATTGCTGAACACGTACTCCAGCCTGGACTCCTTCCTTACCGCTTGGTCGCAGGCCGAGCGAAAGGACGAACTCATCGGCCAGCTCAGCAGCCGTGGCGTCTTCCTTGAGGCGATACGCGAAGAAGCTGACGGTAGGTTCTTCGACGTTGACGATTTCGACCTGATCCTCCACGTTGCCTTCGACAAGCCTCCACTGACTAAACAAGAGCGTATCGATCATGTCAAGAAGCGCGGTTACCTCCACAAATACTCAGACACGTGCCGCGAAGTGTTGGAAGCGCTCTTGGATAAGTACGCAGATATCGGTATATCTGAAATCGAAACAACCAGAATCCTCAGCGTTGACCCATTCACCCAGTACGGGTCACCGCAGAAGATTGCCCGCCTCTTCGGAGGACGCGATGCCTACCTCCAGGCCATTCGTGAACTCGAAGACGCCCTCTACGAAGCTGCATAAGGAGCACAAGTAGCTAATGAGCCTGAACTCGTTCATCTCAACTTCCCGCAAGATCATGCGTGGAGACGCCGGGGTCGACGGCGACGCCCAACGCATCGCCCAACTCACCTGGCTGTTGTTCCTCAAGGTCTACGACGCGAAAGAAGCCGACTGGGAGTTCCACAACCCCGCCTACCAGTCGATCATCCCCAAACATCTCCGCTGGCGATCTTGGGCACCCGACCGAAAAGACGGACGCTCCAAGACCGGTGAGGAACTGCTGACGTTCCTCAACACTGAACTCTTCCCAGTCCTCAAATCGCTGCCGATCACCGCATCGACGCCGCTTAGTCAATCCGTGGTTCGGGCAGTGTTCGAGGATTCGAACCAGTACATGAAGGACGGCATTCTCATCAGGCAACTCGTCAACTTGATCGACGAGATTGACTTCGAGGACTATACAGACCGGCATGCTTTCGGCGAGATCTACGAGACCTTGCTAAAAGAACTCCAAAGCGCGGGCAGCTCAGGTGAGTACTACACGCCGCGCGCGGTCACCGACTTCATGATCGAAATGATCAACCCTAGGCTCGGAGAGACCGTCGCGGACTTCGCAGCCGGAACAGCCGGGTTCCTCACCTCAACGCTCAAACATCTCGACGAACAGGTCGAAAGCGTCGAAGACCGCGAGGCATAT
>CALIZH010000361.1 GCA_938028585.1 uncultured Actinomyces sp.
GTGGGCCGAGGGCGTTGGTGAGATCGGCAATTGTCTCTTTGTGCACGGCGATGGCATCGGCGTATTGTCCTGCCCACCGGTAGGTCCATGCGAGTTCGTTGCGGGCCTTGATGGTGTCGGGGTGTGCGGGGCCAAGGGTGTTAAGGAAATGAGTGGTCGTTACTTGGTGTAAAGAGGCTGCGGCGGAGTATTGTGAGGCCATGAAGTGTGCTCTCGCGAGATCACTTCGTGCGCGTGTGATCTTAGGGTGCGAGGCACCAAGGGTACCTTCTGTTATCGAGAATGCCTGGGCGAGTCTGATGGCCGCGGAGGACAAGATGGATGAGGCAGAGACGGCCATTCTAAGAGTGTCAAATAGGCATTGCTGAACCTGTGGGTAATCAAATAGAGCCTTCGAATAGCTTTGTGAGCAAAGAGTGCTGAATTGATTAATTAGTTGGTATGTGATCTGACGTGACTGACTGAGTATGTCGATGTCTTCGTCATACTGGGTTCTGTTAATCTTGTCAAGGAATCGGGATGTAATGAGTATTCCCTCATGAGCAATACGACTGTCGTGGGAAGTTCGTAGTGCGTGAGCCTGAAGGCGATGGATGCTGGTGGTCTTACCATCGGATGACTGATCAATGATCGAGGAGGCTTGCAGTATCGTGTAGGCTTTTTGTGAAGGGAGATGGTTATTAGGTTTGAGCCATTGCGTGGGCACGCCAGATTCTGCCAAATAGCACAAGGTAGCTAGAATTGTCTCAGCCTCGGTATGAACCTCGTGATCTGTTATGGAAGACAGCGCTGAACTCGCAGCCAATTGAAGGGATGCGATGGCTCCCTTACTGTAGTGGGCACCTTCGATGGGTTCCAAAAGCTCTTCAACATTAGTGGCTTGAAGGCTAACATAATAGTCATGCAGGTTTGAATAGTATCTCGAGCTTGTTGCTGCTGCTTGCGCGATGGCAAGTGGCAGATCACCAAGATATGAGGCGAGCTTACCCGCTGTTGTCTGGTCTGTATCTTTGGTCACGCTGAGCAGGTGTGTGACTGACTCGTCGCGCGTAAAGTTACCGAGAGCGTAGATGTTCCAATCCTCTTGATTGGACCACCCACTGTTGCGCCGTGTTGTGACAACGACGTGCACCCCCGGCCCGTCGGGCAAAACTCCGTCGAGATAATCGACACCCTCGACGTTGTCGTACACAAATAGGCATTTGTTCTTGCTGGTGTTTCGGAAAATTGCTAATACTTGTTCAACCCTGAATCTTTGGTCTTGCTGGGTGTTTGTCTGCACGCACAGAACCGACTCGCCCAGGGCGATCAAACCGCTTTCGATGGCGCTGCGAGTCGATGCGTCAACCCAAGCCACGAGCGACCACTTATCGGATTCGCACCTGCGGGCGATGGATGCGGCGAGAGAAGTCTTTCCGCTTCCTGCACGACCGAAAAGCACGCAACGCGAACCGCGTTGCGATGATGGCGAGCTGAAGATTGTGTCGTGTAGGGTTATCCCATTGCTGGTTGGATCGCGTTCAATCCAATGTTTCAACGTTGCTGGGCGGCTTCCCCAGACTTCGTCTTCCAATTTTGTTGGACGGCTGTTGGTCGTTTTGTTGCGGAGATCTTCGTGAAGTGACGCTAGGTCGTTCTTGAGGTCTTGGTGGTGCGCAGCAGCATCTTCACGCACACTGTTGAACCCCTCATTGATCTGCTTTTCAAGACGGTCGATGCGTTCTGATAGGGCTGGGAAACAGCGTAGTAGGCTAGTGAGAGCGACGCGGTTGAAGTTCGGCGACCAGGGTGCGAGGGTAAGGAATTCTGCCGCGATTCGATCGAGGAGCGTTTCATAGTGAGTCTGTATCTCGTCGCTGGAGTAATCGGGAAGTGGTGCAGCGTGACCTCTGAGCTGTTCGGCGAAGCACTGGGGTTGCTGTACCGCGCGGATAAGGGCGTCGTCGTCCTCTGCCAGCGCCGTGATCGTTTCGCGCGCAGCTTCGGCTAGCTGAGCTGCGGCTTGCTTAACTTGTTTCCTGCCCAGGCCATCGTGCTTGAGAGCGTCCTGAATGGCATCAAGTTCGGATTTTACTGCGCCGTTCAGTGAACGAATCATCTCAGCATTGGGGTTGCCAAGAGCATCGTTCTTGATGTCGGCGAGCAAGTTGAGACACTCCTGTGCGCCGTCGATCATGTCAGCGGCGAAGCCAAAACCGGCCATCTTGACCAATGTCTTTACGACGGTGATCGATAGGTTTGCGACGTTGCTGTTTGTGCTCATGGACACAGTCTACACATCACAGCAAGTCCATGTGACCACACGTTAAAACGTGTGACGGTGTGGGGCCGGAAGCCCTTGCTTCC
>CALIZH010000362.1 GCA_938028585.1 uncultured Actinomyces sp.
CTACGTGCGCGAGGACACCCCGTTCTTCACGGGGCCGCGCGTGAGCCTGCAGGAGTGGGCCGAGCGCCAGCCGAGGGCATAATCTGCACTGCTCGAGGAGGTGACCGTGACTCTTCCCGAAGGCCTCGTTGTCTGCGAAGACGGCCTCGTCCGGCCGGCCTGGGCGGCTTCGGACCCGCTCTTACGCGACTACTACGACACCGAGTGGGGAAGTCCGGTCACCTCCGAGCAGGGCGTCTTCGAACGTCTTGTCCTTGAGAGCTTCCAATCCGGCCTCTCGTGGTCAACGATCCTCAAGAAACGCGAAGCCTTCCGCTGCGCTTTTGCTTCTTTTATTCCCGAGGCCGTCGCCGCCTTCACCGATCAAGACCGTGAGCGTTTAATGCAGAACGCGGGCATCGTACGAAATAAGCGGAAGATCGACGCGGCTATCACCAACGCACGGGCAGTTATCGCGCTTCGCGGTGCTCTAACTGCCGAAGCGGACGCACACCGCGCCGGGCGGATGGGGGAGGCGCAGCTTGAACACCTGCTACGGCCTCGGCAATCCTACCCACGCCACCTCGGTGAACTTGTCTGGCTCTACCAACCCAACCACCAGCCTCGGCCGAGGTGTGCACAGGAAGTGCCCGCGCAGACCGAAGAATCCCGCGCCCTTTCGCTCGAGCTCAAACGCCGAGGCTTCGTCTTCGTTGGCCCGGTAACCGCATTGGCCCTGATGAGCGCGATCGGCATTACGAACACCGACATTATTGGCACATGGAAGCGGCCGTTGGCTGAATGAACCAAGCTTCCTTGAGGTCGCTGCGGTCGAATAGGAACGGGTCTAGAGTGGAAATATGACTCCAGAGATTACCGATCCGAGGTTTAAAGCAATCGCAGAGGAAATCCGGAAGGATCCGGAAAATGCCTCGTTCACAAAGCGTGGGATCGATCCGTTGTTCTACGCGGGCCCCGAATGTCGGATCATGATCGTCGGTCAGGCTCCCGGCCGAGTCGCTGAAGAAAGCGGCATCGTCTGGAACGACCGCAGTGGCGACCGCCTGCGCGATTGGATGGGAATCGATCGCGATACCTTCTACAACTCTGGGAAATTAGCCATTGTCCCCATGGACTTCTACTTCCCGGGTACTGGGAAGAGTGGTGACCTTCCCCCGCGCAAAGACTTCGCGGACAAGTGGCACCCGCGCCTGCTCGAGCTCATGCCCGATCTGAAGCTCACTATTCTGGTGGGCTCCTACGCGACAAAGCGCTATCTGCAGCTCAAATCTTCGGCCTCTCTCACGCAGGTCGTCAAGGACTACCGCGACTACCTGCCGGAGTATTTCCCGCTGGTGCACCCATCGCCTCGTAACCAAATTTGGATGAAGAAAAACCCCTGGTTTGACCAGACCGTCATTCCGGATCTGCAAGAGCTCGTCGCTCAGATTATGAAGTGACTTTCTTAGCGCGTTCTGTTTCCCAAAGACAGACATGTCTTTGGGGAAATCTTTATTCCCGCTTGTTACTCCCACTCGCTTCCGTCAGTGCGCCAGCCAATGAAGGTCCAGACAACGGGGAGCGGGTAATTCAAAACCCACTGTGTCTGAGGTGAATCGCCGTGATCGTTAGAAAGACCGTTCGCAGGCGGCACCGCTGGAACCTCAATGAAATGATCGCGTGCATAGGCATCGAACAAACGTTGCTCACGCGCAGTGAAAGGCTCAGGGCGTGCCAAACGACGCAGGTCAGCCCTGGCCTCGTCAAAGGAATTGAAGCGCATCGGCCGATAGGTGTTCGTCGTTGCAGTGACAGGAATGCGGCCGAGGTAACGCAGCGCGCGCAAGACCTCGCGGACGGTACTGGGGCGCTTCGCTTTGCGACCCAGGTAGGTCAAGAGCCTGGGATCCGACGACGGTGGAAGGCTATTCGGGACGACTACGGCGGCCTTGACTCTCGCTGTGGCGTCAAGCTTTGAGATGCGGCTGAGAGTGTGATCGCTCATCAGGGAGCGTGAGGCGAAAGCGCAGTCGACGCTGTTCTCTCCCAAACCGGCCCGACTCCAGTCCTCATCCCAGGCAAGCAGATGTGAGGTAATAGGAAGATTCTCGGCGGCGGCGCGCTGATCGAGGATAGCCAGCATGGCCTCGGCAAAGTCGCAGGCGTGGACGTGGTGGCCGGCCCTCGCAAGGGGAAGCGCAAGTGTGCCCGTCGCGCAGCCCATATCCAAGATCGTCTCGCCCATCGCGGGGGAGAGTAAGTCCATGAGCCAGAGTTCGTAGTCTTCGGTCGCGTAACGGGTAAAAGTCGCCGCGCGTTTGTTCCAGTAGTCTTTGGAATCGCGGTTGATCGAAGCGGGATGCGGACTGTTGTCATGTGGCATGAGTAGTGTCCTTTAGCGGTCTGGCGGCGTCATTACCTTTTCACCATGATAGGTGTGGTGTGTGCTCGGAGCGTTATTCCTAAGGTAAAAAGCGTGCAATAATTGTGCAATGACCAGTGCAGCTGTAATCCCGAATTTCTCCAGTGACTATCAAGAAGGCGCACACCAAAAAGTATTGGACGCCTTGGTCGCCACCAATATGGAGCAATCGAGTGGTTACGGTACCGACGAGCACTGCGAGCGCGCGCGCGACCTGATTCGAAAGGCTTGCAACGCACCCAAAGCTGACGTTCATTTCCTGGTCGGTGGAACGCAAACAAATGCCACGATCATCGACGCGATCTTGCTGCCCTGGCAGGGAGTCATTGCTCCCCACACCGGACATATCAACATGCACGAGGCCGGCATCGTTGAACGCGGTGGTCACAAGATCCTTGATATCCCCGCGAAAGAGGGAAAAATCAGCGCGGCCGATGTTAAGCGCATTTATTCAGCATGGGAAGGCGATGGTGCACGCGACCACATGATCGCCCCCGCATTGGTCTATATCTCGCAGCCCACCGAATACGGAACGCTGTATTCGCTCAAAGAACTGGAAGAACTCTCCGCTGCATGTCGCGAGCACGGCCTCAAGCTTTTCGTTGATGGTGCGCGTTTGGCCTATGCGCTGACCTCGCCGGCCAATGATGTCTCGCTCGCGGACCTTGCGCGTCTGTCGGATGTGTTCTACATCGGCGGTACCAAGTGCGGAACCCTTTTCGGCGAGGCTGTCGTCATCCCCGACGGTGGGTCGATTCGCCAATTCGTCACACAGATGAAGCAGCACGGTGCGCTGCTGGCGAAGGGGCGCCTCTTGGGCGTCCAGTTCGAGGCCTTGTTTGAGGATGACCTCTACCTGACTTTGGGTGCTCCCGGCGTCGCCGCCACTAAGCGAATCCGCGAGGCTCTGATCCGCGCTGGATATGTCGTCACGATGGACTCGCCGACGAATCTGACCTTTGTTGCTTTGGATCAGGCCGGACACGAGCGTCTCTCGCGCAAGGTGCAATACGGTATTTGGGAGACCCTGCCTGATGGTCGCCTCTTGGCGCGCTTTTGTACCTCGTGGGGAACTCCCGAAGAGGACATCAAGGCTTTCGAGGCCGCGCTGGCCGAATAGTCGCTGCGCCTGTTGTGCTCCCTCCACATGAAGCTGCGCACGACACCGCTCCCTAGGGTTCCCTCTACATGAAGTCGGTAAATGTCATGCGTTATAGCGTGTGTCTTTTCGTGACTTCGTGTGTTAGGTGGGATGACGTTGCCCAGCTGATCTGACTGCCGGCTCGTTTCTCACTTCCTCCACATGCCGTTCGGCCCTGCGCCACGCCTGTTGCGCTTCCGCCACATGAAGCTGCGCACGACACCGCTCCCTAGGCGTTCCCTCTACATGAAGTCGGTAAATGTCATGCGTTATAGCGTGTGTCTTTTCGT
>CALIZH010000363.1 GCA_938028585.1 uncultured Actinomyces sp.
TTTCCCCGATTCCCCAAATGATCTGGGGAGTCAATCCGGAACTCGCTGCTCTTGTCAGGCATTTCCATAGGGTTGGTGTCAAGATCATCGTCCATCTTCCTGGTTCAGCTGACTGGGATACACGCGATTTCAACGGTCCTTACTCCGCTGACGAAACGGTGACGACTCTGCTTGGCCGCGTGCGAGCATGTGTAGATGCGGGCGTCGATGGCATTGATTTAGGGACGCTACCGCTCACGCACTATGGACCCAATTCAGCTGAGCGCCAAGAGTTCATGCATCTCTTGCGCGTGGTCATGGCCGAGGTGGCCAACACCGATACCTTGCCTATTCTGACCTCGAGTCTGCCCCACATGGACGACTCGGACTTGCAAGAGATTCTTCAAGAATCCTGGTTCCATCACCTGCGTAACGACACTTTTCTCGACATTGAGTGGAAGAACCCTCAGCTGTGCGATGCCATCGCCAACACTTTTGCCAACCGCGACCCCGTGGGGCACGTCGCCGCTTGGCCTGCGCTTCCCTACGATGACAGTGAGATTCATCGTGCGCGCACTCTTTTCGCGCTGTCCCTTCCGGGAGCTACCTATTTTGATCCACCGCCAAAAGACGCCATTTCCAGGTCCTTTGTGCTGATGATCCAGCAAGCTTTGCGTACGCGCGAAGAGCACGGAATGGGAACGGGCTCTCTTGCCCATGTACGAGGCCTCTCCTGGGCTGGTCCGGATTGCTTAGTTTATATGAGCGCTCAGGTTTTGGTTGTTTTCAACACCTCGGACTCCACTGTCGTTGTGCCTTCAGAGCACCGACCGCTTGTTTCGACGGGGGTTTTACCCACTCAGCTCAACAGCGATACCCCGCTTGCGCCCGGGCAGTGTGCATGGTTTGAAACCGCACGCGTTCGGCCTCGCGTTTTTGCCACGGAATAAGCGCCTCAGTCCCTTTACACTTAGGGTATTGTTCCATCAAACCTGGAGACCACGTGGACTTCATTAAGCGACTTCTCGCGATCTTTATCCAGGCCGCAGGCCAAAGCATGAAAGAGGAAATGGGTTCCTCGAAGGGACGCAAACGTTCCTCGTCGCGCTCATCCTCCCGTTCTTCCTCTTCTTCACGCAGTTCACACACCGCACGTACTTCTTCAACCTCTGCCGCCCAGGCCTCGGGGAAGGGAAACAAAGTGTGGGACGTTCGCGCACACGGACTCCCTCCCTTCCAATACGAACCGAATCCCGATGGGGATGCGGATCCCGGCGAGGTCGTGTGGACGTGGGTGTCCTATGAAGAGGACCCAACCCAGGGCAAAGATCGTCCCGTTGTCGTGCTTTCGCGAGTGCAGCAGGGGCTTGTTGTCGCCCAGTTGACGTCCAAGGACCACCGCAAGGATGCCGAGCAAGAGGCACATTGGGGGCGCTACTGGTTCCCGATCGGAACCGGTGCATGGGATCCGCAGGGCCGCCCCAGTCAGGTGCGCCTGGACCGCCTGCTCATTGTTGCCCCCGGCGATGTTCGCCGCGAAGGAGCGACCGTAGACCACTCAACCTACAATGCCGTGTGCGACGCTCTGCGTCAGCACTGGAATGCCTAACGACCACTTCCACCACAACACTGCGAGGACCCACAATGACCGATTCCGCTGAAATTGCACGCCTGAAGGCCGAGGCCGCGCAGGCTGCCGCCGAAGCAGCTGCCGCAAAGGCTCAGGCTGCACAAGCTGCTCTCGATGCTGCTCTTGCCGCTCAAGGTGGCCAGAGCGACCAGAACGAGGCCGCGTCCCAGGCCGCCGCTGCCGATGCAGCAACCGAAAAGGCCGAGGCCGCGCAGGCAGCCCTCGATACCGCTTTGGCTGAGCAGGCAGCTCCTTCCGAAGCTGCTCCCGCCGAAAGCCCGGAAGCTGCACCTGCAGAAAGCGCGCCGGCCGCCCCGGCTGCACCTGCACAAGCCGCTCCCGCTGCCCCGGCCCAGGCCTCGGCAAGCGAAGGCGAACTGCAGGGCTACGCGGAGCAAGTCCGCGCGGGCTACTCCTTTACCTCGCCTTCAATGCGACTGGGTGCTTTCTTGGATGGTGACACTCCGGTTCCCGGCGCACCTGTCGGAATTCCGCTGGGGCTCATGAACCGTCACTGCTTGGTTGCCGGCGCAACAGGTACCGGTAAGACGCGAACCCTCCAGCTGATGGCCGAGCGTCTCTCAGAAGCCGGAGTCCCCGTTTTTGTCACCGATATCAAGGGTGACCTCACCGGTCTGGCTCAGGCGGGTACCTCTTCAGAGAAGCTCCTTGCACGTTGCGCAAGCATTGGCCAGAACTGGGAAGGTAAGGCGTTCCCCACGGAACTGCTCACTCTGGGTGGCCGCGGCGAAGGCGTGCCGATCCGCACAACCATCACCGAATTTGGTCCACTTCTGCTTTCGCGCGTGCTGGGCTTGAACGACACTCAGGCCTCTGCCCTTCAGTTGATCTTCCACTGGGCGGATAGCCAGCAGCTCGCGCTGATCGACCTCAAGGACCTGCGTTCGGTCATCGACTACCTGACTAACAATGATGAAGGCAAGGAAGAACTCAAGGGAATCGGTGGCGTTTCCCCGGCAACTGCAGGCGTGATCCTGCGCGAGCTTGCTGCCCTGGAAGCCTCAGGCGGCGATGTTTTCTTCGGTGAACCCGCCTTCAATATCGCTGATCTTATGCGCGTGTCGATGGACGGTCGCGGCGTCATTTCTTCGCTGGAACTTCCCGACCTGGGCAGCCAGGGCGCTTTGTTCTCGACCTTCCTCATGTGGCTCTTGGCTGAGCTCTTCGAAACTTTGCCGGAAGTGGGCAACCCCGATAAGCCGAAGTTGGTCTTCTTCTTTGACGAGGCTCACCTGCTCTTCACCGATGCCTCGAAGCAGTTCCTCCAGGCAGTCGTGCAGACAGTGCGTCTGATTCGTTCCAAGGGCGTGGGCATTGTCTTTGTTACCCAGTCCCCCACCGACGTCCCCGACGAGGTTCTGGCTCAGCTCGGTTCACGCGTTCAGCACGCACTGCGCGCGCACACTCCAAACGACGCGGCAAACCTCAAGAAGGCAGTTTCGACCTTCCCGACCTCTCCCCTGGATCTGACTGAGGTGTTGACTTCGCTGGGTACCGGCCAGGCTGTCGTGACGGTTCTGGATGAAAAGGGCCGCCCGACCCCGGTTGCTCCGACCATGCTGGATGCACCCGCCGCTGTCATGGGTCCCGCTGATCCCGGTGTTGTCTCTTCAATCATCAATTCCTCGCCGCTCCTGTCGCGTTACCGTGACGCGGTCGATAACGAATCGGCATTCGAATTGATGCAAGCCCGTCTTGCAGATGCCGCTAAGGCCGCAGAGGAGAGGGCCGCAGAGGCGCAACGTCAGCTTGAAGAAGCGAAGGCACAGAAGGAAGCCGAGAAGCAGGCAGCGAAGGAAGAGGCAGCGCGCCAGAAGGAACTTGAGCGCTTGCAGCGCGAGGTCGAGAAGGCCGAAGAGCGTAAGCGTCGCGAGGCCGAAAAGGCTGAGGAGCGTCGTGCGCGCGCCACGCAGCGCGTGATTGAGTCGACGGTCAAGTCCGTTGGAACAACTGCAGCGCGCTCGCTGACGCGTTCAATTTTGGGAACACTATTTAAGTAATATTCCACGAATTTTGAATACTTCTGACGCTTTATCAACGTTGTGTCACAACCCCTGTCGGATATTTCACCTTACGACGCGAAAGGGAATGAAATCGACAAAAATGGAGTTGTCAGAAGTGATAGCAATGGTGCGTCCTATTACGGGGCGCACGTTCAGATAGGTTTTAGGAGAACAATATGACTCAAGCACACCCAGTTGTTGCAGCAGCTTTGCAGCAGGCTCTTGTTGATCTGACCGATCTGTCGCTTCAGGGCAAGCAGGCACACTGGAACATCGAAGGCCCCGGCTTCCGTTCGCTCCACCTGCACCTGGATGAAATCATCGACGAGGTTCGCCTTGCCGCTGATGATGTTGCTGAGCGTATGGCCGCCATCGAGGTTGCACCCGATGCGCGTGCAGCAACCGTTGCAGCAACCTCCCTGGTTGATCCGATGGACCCCGGCTTCCTGCCCACCGATAAGACTGCTCGCCAGTACGAAGAGCGCTTGCTTGCAGTGTCCGAGCGCATCAAGGCAACACTTGATCCCGTTGACGAGCACGATCACCTGTCCAACGACCTGCTGATTGGCATTGCAACCGGCCTGGAGAAGCAGGCCTGGATGCTGCGCGCAGCAACCAAGGATCTCAACTGATTAGTTGAGTCTGGCTTTAACTGGGGCGTCTCTTTGGAGGCGCCCCAGTTTTGCCTTTCAGTCTCAGGAACCTCTCAAGGCGTAGTTCACCCCTGAAAAGCACTCCGGAGGCCTTTATTCGCGCCCGAGCCTCTGGGCCAATTCCCGAGCACCCCACTGACCGGGCGCGCTCTCACGTCCGCTCACGGCAACGAAAGAGGCAACTCCCCCATCTTCAGGTTGAGTCGCACGCGTCTGGCGTCCAAACTCGCCCATCGCTAAAACGATTGAGGGAACCGACACGTACTCAGCCGCCCACCTCTGGACCAATTCAACATTGAGCGCGTCTCGCTCTGAATTTGCCAAAACCGCAAG